>JBGMRO010000153.1:0-8011 GCA_048061555.1 Thiohalomonadales bacterium
GCTTCGCGACCACCAAGGCCGTAACACGCAGGCCCCGGACTCGCCCCGGCCGATGCCGGTCCAACCTTCAATAAACCGCCCACATCTATCGAGGCAATAGAACCTCCCCCGGCGCCTATCGTATGCATGTCTACCATCGGCACCGCCACTGGGTAGCCGCCTATGTGCCCTTCTGTGGTTAAATTCAGGTCGCCGTCGACTAAGGCCACGTCAGTAGAGGTACCACCTATGTCAAACGTCAACAGGCGCTGTTTGCCTGCCACCTGGGCAACATATTGGGCACCGACCAGGCCACCGGCGGGGCCCGATAACAGCATATTGACCGCCCTCAGGGCGGCAGTCTCTGCCGACACAGTAGCCGCGCTGCTTTGCATAATCGATACGCTCGATACACCGGTGTATTGCCTCTGTAATTCATTACATAAATTATTGAGATAGGTAGACATCAAAGGTCCGACCGAGGCGTTAAGCCAGGTCGCGATACCGCGTTCATATTCTTTGCATTCTGGCAGTATCTGTGACGATCTAGAGACGTAAATACTGTGGGGAATCGCCGCTGCTATGCGGCATTCAAAATTGTCGTCCAAAAAGGAGAACAACAGATTTATCGCCACTGCGGCAGGTTTTAACTGCTCGATTTGTTCCAGCAAGATGGTAATATCGACTTCGCTGAGCGGTTCCACAATGGACGCGTCCGCGCTTAGGCGCCCACCGGTCTCGAGACAATAGGATTTGGGTACGGGCGGTGTTTGTGGTTCGGGCTGGAGATTATAGAGTTGCTTGCGAGCCTGACGGCCGATAGTGAGCATATCGGCCAAGCCACGATTAGTAATAAAAACCGTAGGAACACCTTTGTTTTCCAATACCGCATTGGTGGCGACGGTCGAACCATGTATGACATACAAGGTCTGCTTTGAACTGTCTAGTTGTAGATCACGTATGCCGTCGAGTATGGCCCGTTCAGGTGCATCAGGCGTGGATAAAACCTTGTGGACACGTAGGTGTCCGTCTTGCAACAATACAAAATCAGTAAAAGTTCCGCCCGTATCGACGCCCAGGATATTCACGGTTGATATCGCCAGCTTTTATTGTCTTGATGACAAAAAACAGCACGCAAACAAACCCTGCGTATTTTATAAAATGGATACCTGATTTCTGCCGCCATGCTTGGCATTATAAAGGGCTTTGTCGGCTCTTTCGACCAGACTTTCGACCGTGTCTTTATCCCCTGCCGCGGCGATACCCATACTGACGGTAACGATGATCTCTCTATCCGTCAACTTCATCGGCACAGCGCCGATCTTTAGGCGTATACGTTCCGCAATTAGGCCAGCGGTATCCATGGTGCTATCCACCAGCAAAATCATAAATTCCTCGCCCCCATAACGACCGACCAGGTCGGGATCGCGTAACGAAGACTTTATACGCAACGAAGTTTGTTCCAACACCGCATCACCGGCTTGATGGCCATAGCTATCATTGACTTTCTTAAAGTGATCCAAATCCGCCATAACCACACAGAGCGGTATTTTTTCCCGCTGCGCCGCCGCCAGCACCCGACCGAGTTCGGTAAATACATGTTCATGATTGATCATACCGGTCAGTGAATCGGTAATCGCCTGCTGTTTTAATTCACTCTCGCGTGCCTGTAGGTCGCCGATAGATTCCTTCAGACTATGCACGTGGGTATTATGATAGGTCTCTATGGCCAAAGACATGTCCAGGGCATTTATTTTGTACAGGAAGGCCACTAGACGCTGGTAATACTGTTGATCTGCACAGACCTTTTGGGGGAAATTATCGATAATGGTTTGCGTCAACATGCGATAAGCACACAGATAGACACTCAGAGACAGGCCAACTTTTTCATGTTGCATGCCTACATTAAGACGATCATCAAAGTAACTCGCACTATCAAAACCTGAGCCCAGACTCAATAGAAAGGTCGTAATGGTGGTTTTGACCCGTTTTTGACTTGCAGTATCGCTTAAAAAAGCCCGCACCTCGCTTTGCGTAAGCATTTTTTCCATAAAGGCATTCATAATCTGACTAAAACGAGGCACAATGACTTCTTGCTGTAGCCTGCCCGCAAGCGCGAAGTCACGCTCCGATAGCTCTAGTATCTGCAATCTACGCCGAATGGTTGCTAGGTTATAACCAAAATGTTCGCAAAGTTTAAAGGCCATATTAATTGATTTTGTTGCAGTTATTGAAAATATCGCTACTATCAACCTCTACATCTAAATTTCAGATGAGAAATTGGCCACCCTAAATTATGTAGTAGGATCATAACGCAGAAACCATGCCGTCTGAGAACAACATTTTAGTCACACAGCTCTCACGTACGTATGGGGAAAAATGCGTCGTCGACGCTATCAGCTTTTCGGTAAAACCTGGCGAGATACTGGGTTTTTTGGGCCCTAATGGCGCGGGAAAATCGACTACCCTACAAATGTTGAGTGGCATCCTAAGCCCTAGCGAGGGGCAAATTTCTATTTGCGGTGTCGATTTATTGACGCAACCACAGCAGGCGAAGGCGCACTTGGGTTTTCTGCCTGAAATACCCCCGCTATACCCAGAATTTACGGTCGATACCTATCTGCGATTTTGTGCGCGTATCCATGCGGTGCCCAAAGCCAAGATTGATCATGCGCTCAGACAAGCCAAGCAAAAATGTGGCCTGACCGACGTTGGATATCGTCTCATCGCCAACCTTTCCAAGGGCTTTCAACAACGCATCGGCATTGCACAGGCCATCATCCACGAACCTGATATTGTCATACTCGACGAGCCTACGGTCGGTCTAGACCCGATTCAAATTCGTGATATACGACAATTGATTAAACAGATAGGGTCAGAGCAAAGTGTAATATTGTCATCACATATCCTGCCGGAAATACAGTCAACCTGCGATAGAGTACAAATCATTAATCACGGTCGGGTGGTATTTAGTGACACCGTAGAGCATCTACAACAGTACATGGAGGCACCCAGCTTAATCATTGCGCTGCGTACTGCTCCGGACGTGGCCGCGCTAGAGCAATTAGAGAGTGTTACTCGAGTCGAAAAACTGGATAATGAGCGTTTTCTTATACAACACGATGCGAGCATAGACACTGCACAGATGATCGTTAAAAAAAGTGTATCGCAAGATTGGGGTTTGTACCATATCGCCACAGAACAGCGTAGCCTCGAGGATATCTTTGTCGACATCACCACCTCGGAGGCAACAGAGTTAGAGAACTCAGATATCAGCACACGAGTCGCAAACCAAGAGGCAGTGCAATGATAGGGGTAATCGCCGTCAAGGAGATCCGTAGTCTGATTCATTCACCTGTAGCCTGGGTCGTCGCGGCCCTAGTGCAACTGCTAGCCGCTTACTTCTTTATTATTTATCTCGACTATTTCATTGATGTTCAAGACCAACTTTACAAGGTCACGAGCGCACCCGGTTTGACAGAACTCGTTGTCGCTCCCTTATTTGTTACCACGGCGATCATTTTTTTAATCATTATACCGATATTGACTATGCGTCTTGTCAGCGAGGAAAGAAATCGAAATACATTGGCTTTGTTACTTAGCGCGCCCGTCTCCATGTTAGACATCGTACTAGGTAAATTCTTTGGGATACTCTGTTTTATCTATACGCTGTTGATTCTCATCGCGCTTATGCCCTTAAGCTTACTGTTTGGCATTGAACTCGATCTGGGTCTATTCTTCTCAAGCTTTTTCGGCGTCATGCTGGTAAGCACGAGTTTTATCGCCATCGGGCTATTTATGTCGACTCTGACCCAACAACCAGTCATTGCAGCCACTGCGAGCTGGGCCTTGTTGTTGTTCTTGTGGTTAATGGAGTTAAGTGTTAAGTCGGAGCAAGCCGCATCACTGAATACCTATCTATCCATGCTACACCACTATACACCGATGATGCAGGGGATACTCAACAGTGCCGACATTGCCTACTACCTACTCGTTACCACTACATTTCTGGCGCTCAGTGTGCGCAGACTAGATGCAATTCGACTCGGCAACTAATGAAGACACCATCAACAAACCTGTTGTCCGTACAACGTAAACAAAATGCTATTTTCTATATTCTGTTGTTTAGTCTAATGGGCCTGCTGGCATTTTTGTCGCTGCGATTTTCTGTGGAGGTCGATATGACCTATAGCAAGCGCAACACATTGACAGAAGCCACGCAGCTATTGCTGTCACGCCTAGACAAACCGGTAACCATACTGGTATTTGCCAGTGCAGAATTGGGGATACGCAAACCCATTAACGATCTGCTGCAGCGTTATCAACAACTAAAAAACGACATAGATATCCAGTTTATCGATCCCGAACGCGAACCATTACTAGTCCAGCAATACCAAGTGACTAGCGACGGCGAGGTAGTGATATTATATGGTGACCGCAGCGAACAACTGCGGCGCCATTCCGAGCAGGCTTATAGTAATGCCTTGCAAAAATTGTCTCGCAACGAGCAACCCTGGTTAATCTTTAGCAAAGGCCATGGTGAAAGAGAACCTCACCGCCAAGCCAACCACGATATGTCGGACTGGATAAAATTAGCAGAAGAGCGAGGCTATCGAGCACAAGCTCACAATCTCACCGCACTAGGCACTATCCCCAATAATACTGCAGTACTTATTATCGCCAGCCCAGCATTGGATTTCTTGGCCGGTGAAGTCGCCATCATTGAAGACTACATTGATCGCGGCGGCAACCTGTTGTGGCTGGTAGACCCGGGTAGCTTGGCGCAGCTCGATAGCCTTGCCGCCAAGCTACACCTCAGATTCGAATCTGGCACCGTGGTTGACCCAACCGGTAAGGCAGTCTCCATACAAGACCCAAGATTCACCGTAGTCACCGAATACCCTTCCCATCCCGTGACTCAGGATTTTCGAGTACTTAGCTTATTTCCTACCGCCCGAGCAGTAACGATATTAGACAATCAGGAATGGCAAAGCACGAATATTTTAATGACTCATGCGCGCAGTTGGGCAGAACGCGGCGAGATCAAGGGGAATATCCGTTATGACAGCGATACTGATTTGAAAGGACCGCTGAGTATCGGTGTCGCCTTGACAAGAACAGTGCAACGCACTCCTGCAACGGCACTCACTGCTGAGCTCGGCGCAGACGACAATGCTCAATCACTAACAACCCATAAACAGCAAAGGATCGTCGTCGTCGGTGATGGCGATTTTCTCTCAAATACCTATGTGGGAAATGGCGGAAATATTACACTCGGCCTGAATATGTTAAATTGGCTTAGCAGTGACGATCAGTTATTGAATATTCCCATCATCTCGGCCCCCGATAAACAACTATTATTAACAGAGACCACGCAGGCGATGATTGCAATAATGTTTTTCATTGTGATTCCACTCGGCTTTGCCGCTACTGCCGCGAGGATTTGGTATAAAAGGCGTACACTATAGACGGCCCGACAAAATATTCTTCACTCTATTATCAAACACCATGCCAGCATTATTTCAGTCCAAACAGACCCTAAACATGCTCCTATTTGTCGTCATAGTCGGCTTGGGTCTCTTGGCCTGGTTGATTCCACCAGAAGACGCCGATAGCAAGCATGCAGTCCGTGCAAGAATAAGCAATCTCCCGGCCGAACAAATCTCAAGTATCGAGATCAGGATTAAAAATAAACCCGAGACACGGTTAGAAAAACGTGCTGGTCGCTGGTTTATGATCGCCCCGATACACATAGAGGCCAACGATTTTCTCGCCAACAGGGTGACAACACTGCTCAACAGCGAATACTCGTCTACCTTTGCGCTGGACAAAGACCCATTGGCAAAATTTGGTTTGTCACCCGCGTGGATAAGTGTAAAACTGGACAAACAACAAATAGACCTCGGGCACAGCAACCGCCTCACTCAGCAACGCTATATTTGGTATCAAAATGCCGTTTTCATGATCGCGGACAACATACCTACGCTACTCAACGCTGCGCCGAGTGGCTTCATCTCCACTAAGATTTTGCCTAGCGATAGCCACATTATCGCGGTGGAATTCGAGGATTATTCAATAGAACGCCAGGATGAAAGATGGCTCTTGCGACGCAAGGACGCTTCCACAAATGCGATTTTATCGCAGGATTTATTTGTGAAATTTATCGATGAGTGGCGCCTAGCGCAGGCAATCTATGTTAGGTTGGGGAAAGCTGGCACGACTGAGAAACCGATGGCAGCCTTGCCCATTGTGGTAATACTCGCCGACGGTCAAAAGATCGGTTTCGACATTATGGACGAGGATACGGGAAAACAATTGCTACGCCCGGATCTCGGTATCTATTATCATATACACAAAGACACAGCACAGACCCTGCTAAATTTTCCACCCAACGGCGAGTAGTCGATGCCAGAATTACCCGAAGTAGAAATCAGTGTGCGTGGTATCCGACCCTATTTACAGGATAAGCGCGTTAGCACGGTGATTATTCGACAAGCTAAATTACGCTGGCCCATCCCCACCACTTTGGCGAAAAACTTAGTCGGACAACGTATCAATAAAATAGAGCGACGGGCAAAATACCTATTATTTTATTGCGAGACGGGCACATTAATTATGCACCTAGGTATGTCGGGTAGCCTGCGTATCTTAAAGGCCACATCTCCGCCAGAAAAACATGATCATGTCGATATCGTAGTGGATAGCGGGTATTGCCTACGCTATCGTGACCCACGTAGATTCGGTGCCATTTTGTGGACTAACGCGCCCGTACTCGACCATCCTTTATTGTCTAAACTCGGCCCGGAACCCTTGTCTAGGGGATTTAGTGGAGAGTACCTAAAATTAAAATCGTTACACAGACGTGTCGCCGTGAAGGTATTTATCATGAACGCGGCCATCGTCGTCGGCGTAGGAAATATTTATGCAAGTGAAGCCCTGTTTGCCGCCCGCATTCACCCAAGCACCGCGGCAGGAAGGATCTCGCTACAACGTTATAATCGATTGGTCGATAACATAAAGCTTGTATTGCGAAAATCGATCTCTGCGGGCGGGACGAGTTTACGCGATTTTAGCCAAAGCGACGGCCAGCCTGGCTATTTCAAGCAAGCGTTACAGGTTTACGGCCTTGCAGGCCACGATTGCCCCCGTTGTAACGCACCCATAAAATCTCTAGTACTAGGGCAACGCACAACGTACTACTGCGGGCGCTGTCAACGATAGCGACCACAATAGTACACGTACTCAAACGCTAAAATACAATTAGGCTAACGTTCTTTTAACGACTGACCCGGATTGGCTTACGATACGGTGTACAATAGGACATCAGCTATTCTAGACTATCGGCAGAAGCCGCAACATTGGCTGCAGATAAGCCCTTAGGCCCCTCTACTACCTCAAACGTTACCGCCTGCCCCTCCGCTAATGTTTTAAACCCATCACCCGCAATCGATGAATAATGTACAAATACATCTTCAGTACCGTCCTGCGGTGCGATAAAGCCAAAACCCTTGGTTTCATTGAACCATTTAACTTTACCTTCAGCCATGCTTTACCCCTTTATTATATTTTTGTGGACTATTTATTTCGTTTTTTTACTTTATATCGGTATAGAATTTTTTTTATGCTACGACTTTAATATGGACATTAGTTTCCCTTCTACAGATAAAACTTATTGCTCGCTGGAGATGAAAAACAATATACGGAAGAGAATCTGAGGATTTTCTGGTATGTTTTGCGTCCATTTACCGAAGCTACAGGTAAGTATAGTCAGAAATATCGATTCTACCACTACTTTATTTAAAAAAACGAACTCGATAAAACACACGCAAACAATTGTTTTAGTTGATTTATTTTTTAATGTATCTGCACTGACCGAGGGCAAACTAACATTTATAGTATAAAACGATTGTAATATACTTCTATATTACTTATTAGTATTTACTTATTTTATTATTAATGGTGAGGCACTTAGGTACGAAAATTATACCTACATAGATATATTCTAAGAGCGCTAGTCAAGACGGACACAGAT
>JBGMRO010000154.1:0-7950 GCA_048061555.1 Thiohalomonadales bacterium
CCATGGATGGCCTTATGCTGCGAATGCATGGATGCATTAGAGCAGTCGATCTTGGAGAAATATCCTCGTTTGTGGACGCACACTAGTTAGTACGAATTCACTGACTAATACATATTATTATTTTGAGTCCGTTTTTCATCGGACGAGTATCTCTATATTATCCCGCAGATTCATATATTAAACAGCAAGTGCAGATATATCCTTGTATTAACAAGCATATATCATTATTGGTCACTGCGGGATAACTCTAAGACATATCACAGGTAGAGGGGCCGCACATTGAGTCTGTAGCATATCATGTACTATAGTCCTGAAATTTCTTGGAACTATGCACAAGTAACACATATACTGTGGAAATTCCCGTAATTTCAAAAAGATAGAATATGTCGAAGCAAGCACAAGATTTTCCAACAATTGAACACTTTATAGGCAATACGCCCTTGGTTCGTCTACAAAGGCTAATTCCCGAAGATAGCACTAATACGATTTTAGTAAAATTGGAAGGCAATAATCCTGCGGGCTCAGTCAAAGATCGGCCAGCGATAAACATGATCCGTCATGCGGAGGCGCGCGGAGATATTAGACCTGGGGATACCTTAATCGAGGCGACCAGCGGTAATACCGGCATTGCCTTAGCGATGGCTGCGGCGATTCGTGGTTACAAGATGTTATTGATTATGCCAGAGCACATGAGTGCAGAACGGCGAGGTGTAATGCGTGCCTTTGGTGCGGATATCCATCTCGTCAGCAAAGAAGAGGGCATGGAAGGTGCCCGGGACCTCGCGTTAGAGATGCAGACCGAGGGTAAAGGTCTTGTCTTAGACCAATTTTCAAATAGCGATAACCCCAGGGCACACTACGAAGCCACCGGAGAAGAGATCTGGCGAGATAGTCATGGGCTAGTAACCCATTTCGTCAGTGCAATGGGTACGACAGGTACGATCATGGGCTGCTCTAGTTACCTCAAAGAGAAAAGTGAAACGATCCAGATCGTCGGTGTTCAGCCGGAAGAAGGTGCAGCAATTCCCGGCATACGTCGTTGGCCAAAGGCATATCTACCGACCATTTTTGATCCAGCGCGAGTCGATAGAATAATCGACGTCTCGCAACACGACGCCGAGCAAACCACACTAGCCTTAGCAAGACAAGAAGGTATATTTGCCGGTATATCGTCGGGGGGAGCGGTAGCCGCGGCGCTGAAATTGAGTCAGGAAGTGACAAACGCAGTTATTGTCACCATTATCTGCGATCGCGGTGACCGCTATCTGTCAACGGGTATACTTTCTTCGCTAATGAAGTAGTGGGGGTCCGAATTAATTCAATACTACGTTCATTTTACCCTTCCTATCATACGAACGGTGTAGCTCGGTATTGCTAAAATGGTTTATCGGAAAATCGAGCCCAATAATAATTTCAACATCACGCACAGTTTCACTAACCCTTTTTGTGGTACTAGATCGGAAATTTTGATTGTTGCAATTTCCGAGCTTTTATCTAATGCATAATTACTAGGAAAATGTTTCACCAGGACATAATCTGGAATAGAAAAATTGACAATAGGGATCAAAAGGCAATGTGCGTTTTTATTTAACCACATCATTCCTGCGGATGCTCTCTCTCCCCGCCCAATCTGCATGGTTTCCATCCTCCCAACATTGACTGGACATGAATAATTCTAGTTGTTTATTAGAATAGACCCAAAAACCCTGGTAAGGATTTTTGGGTCGCAGATACGATTTTCCATCGATTTTAATCATTTCTCTGCAGCGAACGGGTTTCATGAAATCTGTACTCATCACGTTTTTATCGACATCAACCTCTGAGCGCAGAAAACCTCTGATTTTATCATGTGTCGATAGCAATATACTATCTAGCCTCCAGTGTCTGAGCGCCTCGTTTGATACTGCGATATCGTCTTCCACATACATATAATAATCATAATTGTTTTTCTGCTCGGCGATATTCTCTCTATGCGCCCAAGTTAACAAAAATGGGTGTTTTAGGTCGGTATGCACGCTAACGCGAATATCAACGTGCGCCGGTACGTTAAGCGCTAATGCCGCATGTTGAAATTTACGATCGTTTGTGTCAATGACAAGATCTATCTGTTTAAACGGGTACTCACATATTGTTGAAATTACGCCTTCTAAAAATTGCAATCGTTTTTTATTAAAATGGAAAGCGATATGTATTAGAAACTTAGAGTTACTGAATTCAGGGAAATGTTGCACAGTCATGAGAACATGAAGCCTCCAATTACATCAATAAAGTATTTATTATTAGGATAATTTGTATAAGAATACGCAGCTTACAGTTATTCGCGAAACCTTAATTCGCAATCAACATAGCAGGACGATACGATTTTATCAATGCAGAACCTGTACTGTAGATTGTTGGTCGGCGTGAGAGTATTCGAACCTGCAACCCCGAGCACTGTTAGGATTTCTCGATTAATTCCGCACTATTTTAAGAATTATTAATTATTTCAATGATATAGAAATTATAGAATGGCGCTAATGAGTGAGTTTCGACTCCGGATTCGGTGATTGTAGTGCGCAGAAAATACTACGTAGGATTTCCTTTACATTATAACATGAGCTTAGCGTTGTTCGAATTCTATCGTGAGTGATTTTGATGATTCTTACTAAAAAAACAATGCACTACACCGGCAGTGTAATATGATTCATGCTTAGTTAGTAACGATTTTACTATTTAAACTTATGCAAAATACGGGTAAAATAATATCCCTTAGGGAAAATATTGGGTAAGCCGTAATAGTTGAAATAGGTCTAATTTGGAGTGGTACAACATGGAATTAAGAAGTATAGAAATGACATCTAAATTTATAGTATGTCTTCTAAAGATAAGTATTTTAAGTGTCGTAATAACATTGTCGCTTTTTTCTGTGTGTAGTGCGGGCGTGTCAGCGCCAAGTTCGGTAGCGTTCCCCACACTACAATCACCCAATCTTACGGGGCCTAAACCGCGTAAAATTGTCATTGCCGATTTTAACAATGATAATTTTTTGGACATT
This sequence comes from Thiohalomonadales bacterium, assembly GCA_048061555.1. Classification (GTDB taxonomy): domain Bacteria; phylum Pseudomonadota; class Gammaproteobacteria; order SZUA-152; family SZUA-152; genus JBGMRO01. The sequence goes on from JBGMRO010000154.1 coordinate 3,035, forward strand.
GCTGTACTCAACGATTTCGATGCGGCTAATAACGCGAGTGTCGACATATTGTTAAACAACCCTGCCGCGCCGGGGACTTATGGCGCGGCAAAAAAAGTGGGCTTGCCGGGTAATACCGCCGCGATGTCCATTGCGGTTGCCGATATCGACGGCGATATGATCCTGGATTTGCTGGTTTCGTTACGAGATAACTCGCAACAGCAACCACCGGTTGACTTGGTCGCTATTTATTCTGGAGACGGTAATGGTTTGTTTGTGGAGCTGGCTATGCTTACGGGGCCAGAGGTGGTCAATCCCAATGGCATCGTTGCTGCCGATTTTAATGGCGATGGCGTCGCCGATATAGTCGTTACTATCGGTACTGGTGGCACCGGGGTCGGAGTGAACGTCGTACCTATGAACGATGGCGGTGGTGGCGGTGGCTACGCAGAAGTGAGTTTATTTGTGACCACGCAAGGGCAGATTGATCCTGAGACAGGCAGGCCAAGTATCTCCTTTAATAATCCGTCAAAAATTAGTGTAAATGGTAATGCTGGCTATTTGTACACGGCGAATATGAATGACGATACTTTGCCAGACTTGATCACCGATAATGGCATCTATATTAATACTGGTATCAATACTAATAATGGTAAGGTCGGGTTTTCGCGGTTCAGCAGTTTAGCAGGAAACCGTAATGTCGCTATCGGCAGTTTGGACACGGATGATTTACTCGATATTGCACAACTAAATGTGAAGCAAGGTAAAGTCTCTGACATCATTGTGCAAACGATGCCCGCGAATGAACCTCCAACGCAACAGACACTAACGATTACCGGTGCGAATTTCACCGACATCATTATTAGTGATCTTAATCTGGATGGCCTCGGCGATATCATTGCCTTCGACAATAATGATAAGTCGCTAAAAATATTTCTACAGTTTTGTAACGGCACATTCCCAACCACGCCCATCAACCTGAATAATACGAGTGCAAGCTCTACACTGGCTAGTGCATTATTAGATAACGATGCCTATCCCGATATTGTTGCTTTGATTGACAGCAAAGCTGGAAATAATGCTATGACCTCTGTGTGGTTACAGGAACAACCTGCACTACAAGCGGGCACACTACAGGTCTGTGCGGATCAAATTTCGTCAAGTGAATCGATAGGTATCGCGGAAGTAGAAGTCAACCGTGTGAATGGCTCGCAGGGGGCCGTAACCGTTCTTTATACATCGACAGGTTTCGGTATATTGGCACCGGCCACGATCGTTGAGGATTTTAACGACGTCTCTGCTACTGTCGGTAGTGTGACGTTTTTAGACGGTGAAATTGGCCCTAAGCGTATGCAGTTTGAGATTGTCGATGATACTCTGGTAGAGTTGGAGGAGACATTTGTCGTTACGCTAAAATCGGTGGATAACCCCTTGGTTAGCCTGAATGATCTATTTGTGGATTCCTATATTAATATATCGGATAACGAGACCAATCAACCGCCCATGGCCGATGCCGGGGCACCTCAATCTGTGGCGGCTGGTCAGGCCGTGACACTAGACGGTAGCGCATCCAACGACCCCGACGGGACTATTAATAGCTACCTCTGGACACAGATCACGCCGACCGCTAATCCCGTTATTTTGACGGGGGCGAGTTCGGCAATTGCGACTTTTACGGCACCCAATGTCACGCTCGCGACCATCCTTTCATTTCAATTGGTCGTAACCGATATTCGTGGCGCTACTTCGACCGCGACCGTGCAGGTAACAGCAGGGCCAGCCGCAAAAAATAAACCACCCGTTGCGGTTCCTGGAATCGATCAGATAGTGGATGCACTAACCTTAGTGAGCTTGGATGGCTCTGGCTCTAGTGATGCCGAGGGATCTATCTCGAGCTACCAATGGGTACAAATTATACCCTTGGATGTTACGGTGTCTTTAACAGCTGCGGATACGGCCATGGCAAGTTTTATTGCGCCCACGGTGAGCAGCGCACAAACGCCATTAATACTCAATTTTAATCTGACGGTAATAGATGCCGGCGGCATTAGCAATACCGCTTCCATACAGATTAAGGTAAATGGTGTCACCAATCTCGCCCCTATGGCGGACGCCGGCCTAGCGCAGTCGGTTGTCGAGGGGGCAACCGTCAGTTTAGACGGTAGTGGCTCCAGTGATACAGACGGTAGTATAGTGGCGTATGCGTGGAAGCAAATCGCGGGTCCAATCGTTGTGCTCAGTGACGCCAGTGTCCCGACACCGACCTTTGTTGCACCTGTAGTCACTATAGTTAGTGTGCTTAGCTTTGAGCTGACAGTCACCGACGACGCGGCGGCAGTTGCCTTAGCCACGGTCGACATCACGATTTCGCCAGCACCAGTCGTAAATGCCGATCCTATAGCTGATGCAGGCCCAGCAAGTACTGTCATGTCAGCGGCCATTGTAGAATTGAATGGTCAGGCCAGTTCCGATCCAGAAAATCTTAGCTTGACCTATCTTTGGCAGCAGGTATCAGGTACCCCTGTAGACATAAAAAACTCGAGTGCCGTCATCGCATCATTTACCGCGCCCACCGTTGTTGCCGATACAGCCTTTGAGTTTTCTTTAACGGTCACCGATAGTGCCAATAACGTCGATGTTGCGAACGTAAAAATTACGGTACTGCACCAAAGTGGTATCGCTAACGCAAATTTTGAAAAAATAGTCGCCTCTGGTGCATCCGTCAGTGTAGAGGCCGCTAACGCAACTGGACCCAATGGCGAAGGGCTCACGTTTGCGTGGCAGCAGCTTAGCGGAACGGATGTCGTGCTCACTAATTTGAATACAGCAAAGCTTACTTTTTTTGCACCTGTGCTCGAAGTCGCGGAAGAATTAAGTTTCAAGCTCTCCACTACCGATGCGGGTGGCAACGTAAAGACCGATATTGTCAACGTTCTCGTGCTAGGCCAAACAGAGCAAACTTTTGTCATGCGTACCGCCGTCATTGATGTGAATGCCAACGCGGGGTCAGTATTGTTATCTGTGGTTCGCATTGGTGATATGACGTCAGCGATCTCAATACCGTATAGCAGCAAAGACGTCTCGGCTTTTGCTGGCATAGACTATACTGCCTCGAGTGGTACCCTAGAGTTTATGCAAAACGAAATGACCAAGACCATAGAGATCCCAATTATCAATGTCGAATCGAAGGAAGATTTAGACCGAATTTTTCGAATGGAAGTCTCACTGCCAGCAAGTGTGATTATGAATACGCAGATGACCAGTAAAATTGTCATTCATGCACATACGAAAAATGCAAATCCTGGTAATTTAACACAAAGTGGTTCAGCGGCTGAAAAATCCAAACTGGGTGCATTTGATCCCGTCATATTGGCTCTATTTTTCTTCCTGATTCTGGTGCGGCAAAAAAGACGAGTGGCCATGTTGAGATATTAATGCTCAAGTTTTGGGGTTCAAGAGTTTAACCATGCTGGTCATTGGTGGATAAGCGAAGCGCATCCGCCATGTTGCAGAGCAGTACGGTATTAACGAGCTACTGAACTCCGAAACTTGAGTTAATATTTGAGTGAAAATGCTACTAAATTAGGCGTTATCTCTATTGAATGCTATCCATAGTGGGTATTTTACTAATACTCAACGCCATTCATTTTCACCCAATTTATTGATACTTCCGCACAAATTGCGCACAGTTATTGCCATCCGGTCTGGCTCGACATTCTTCCCTGGCGCGTTCGCAGGCCAGTTGCATTTTCGCTAGTACGGCCTTTTGTGTCTCCGCTGAATCTGTCTTGTCTATAAATGTGCTTTCAAGATAGTGAGTGCAACGGCTATAGAGTTGATCCGGATTTACGGGTGATGAGCAGCCGACTATGCCTAGTGTAAGCGTTGCTGTAATCATTATTAGTATTATAATTGTCAGCCTGTTCATTTTAAAATTACACCTCTGTGTTGTGTTTGTTTATGTACTATAAAACGTGACATACGTCAAAAAAATACGGCCAGTCTATATCAGGTTTCAGCATTAATGGTTCGTTGTCCATTACTTCGCAGTATATCACTGTTTGAATTGTAAACGTTTTTCTAGATTTCTAGAAATTTGAATTTCTACTGTGCTAGGATACGTCGAACTTATAGCGAATCGCCAGTTGCATGTATGTAGGTGGTGGGGCGTTTCTGTGTGAAAAGTGGAGACGGGGAACGCCGCATTGAATTTATTCAGAACTAAGATTGTATTACGTTATTTACTAGTAACACTCATTATATCAGGGCCGGTTCATGCCGCGTTTTACTGTGACGTGATCCCAATAAATTGTGCCTTCAGTGCCTACGGTTGGCAAGACACCTGTGGGAATTCTTGTGAGTTGTGCGGAGAAGAAAACTGCCCAGCGAAACCGGAGGTCTCTACACTTTCGCTATTGGCAGAATCCAGTTGCCGCAAAAAATTAATTGATAATCATCGAATTAGACAATGTAATTCTTCGTTAGTCGAAGCTGCCAGCGATCGTGCCTATGCAGGCTTATTTACGCCTGCTTGCGCGGAGCATTCCGTATGTTATCACAGTGAAGGTTACTCGAAACAGCGTTGCGACAAACATTTTGAACAGAATATCCAACAAATTTGTAATAAACTTTATGGGCTTCAACCCAATCAACGTTGGTGGTTGAATGAAATGAACAAACCTAGTTTGGATGAATGTATGAGTGCTGCTGCTGTTTGGTCAGGTATTGTGAGAGAGTCCGGCCTCGGTACATTTAGCAATGAGAAGAGCTGGGGGGTGCGTAATTGCCCAATCGAGTAGTTAGTGCCCATCCATAAACGGTCTATTTCCCCAATGTCTGCGTTGCGCGTATTTTTTAGTAATTCTTGTTCTGCGTTGTCTGTAGAACTAGAAGTACTTATCTTAAGATTAAATGCTCACATAGTAGTCTCTTAAGAT
>JBGMRO010000155.1:0-7947 GCA_048061555.1 Thiohalomonadales bacterium
TGATTGAGGTCTAGCGAAAGAAAATACCGTAGAAAAATTTCTACGGTATCCAGAGTTCGTACTGTCAGTCTTATGTTTGCTACCATTCATAGTACAACTACCGCAAACAATTAAAACACCCATTCCACACAGAAAGTATTCCCAGTTAAATTAGCTCGCCTGAGACGCCAAATATTACCCTGCACCCCGTCGAATTAGTGTTGTTGGTGGACGTTAAGTTGCCGATAAATGTTACAGTCATCTAATGGTATTAATCTTACGATCAGTATTTGCTTGATTATGAGGGCAGTATTCCACTGGTAGGGTAAGTGCTACATTAGGTCGACCCTAAATTCGCCACAATTTATTTGGAAGCTTCGCTTTTGAATGAGTCCTTTCGTCGAAAGAAAAGCATCGAATGGTTTATATTTTGACATTTTTTCCAACCAAAATATTCTGCCTAAAAAAAGGATGTCCAGTATTACTTCAGTATTACTACTTTTTTGGCGTATTGACAATGTACATACGCTTACCTATACTAAATCTGTGAGCGAATCTTATGAGTTGAATGGAATCACCTTTGTCTGGGACCCTAAGAAGGCACAGATTAACCTAGAAAAACATGGGGTTACGTTCGAGTAAGCTGCGGAAGCTTTTTTCGATCCTTTCCTGAGAATTGTTGATGCAAGCCCTGAAGAGGAAGTTCGGGATGCAGCCATTGGTATGGATATGCGTTGGAATTTACTCTTTGTCGTTCACATTTTAGTTGAAGAAGAGCAGGTAAGAATTATATCCGCTCGCAAAGCAACTCGAAGCGAGAAAGAAATCTATGAAAATTGAAACATTGAAAAAGCGTCTAGTTCGCGAAAGACCAATGACCTCTGTCACTTTGCGTATGCCCGATGATGTTATTGATGATCTAAAACGAATAGCACCACTACTTGGGTTTTCAGGTTATCAGCCATTGTTACGCGCCTATGTAGGTCAAGGGCTCAGAAAAGATTTAAAGCATCTTGATGGAGATAAAGTGTCTGCATTAGTATTAAGTCTAAAGCGACATGGTGTTAGTGAGGAAGTAATTGAAGAAGCATTGGCAGAAGTGATTCACGGTTAGTCAGCTTCAAATTAGCACCGCGACATAACATGGCGTTTAAGTTGATATTATGCAGTAAAGGTGAAGTAATGGGCAAATATAAGCCGAACTTAGAACCAACTGATGAGCGCATGGAAACTGCCTTCGTTGAAGAAAGGACAAATGAGATAGAGTCAAAGCTCAAGGAAATCATCATTTCATTTTTATCGATTGATGGCAAAGTTAAGTCAGTATTTGTGCGCAAAAATTTCATGAAATAATGAGCATCCGAAACGCTTTTGCACATAATCCAACGAATTCGCATTAACTTTTATAGTTGAAATCATTAAGGCCGTTACGCGGCCCGCGGCCATCGTGGGGTCTGTTACTTTCATGTAGAATTTAGGGGGGTGGAGTTAAAATAGTAAGTTAACATCATCTTGCTTAGCAAAATGTTCCCCATTTTTTATCAGGTACGATACCGCAGGGCGAGACAATCGTAAGTAGTTCGCGATTGTCTTACCAGAAATATCTAATTCATTATTGGCCCACTACTAAAGCTACACAATCCCTACTAGCGCTGCTGTGTGAGCTGTCTAAGTCTTGTTTCGGCAAGATCCTTTTCAACTTCAATCAATATTCTTAGTTCCTCGGCAACGGTTTGTCTTTCTCTTGCTAATCGGGCTGCAATATTTGCTTTAATAGTTTTCTCAACAGCCAGTTTATTGGCGACGTGGGCTTGATTGATCTTGTATGCCGTTATCGATAGCGCAAATAATAATATCACTACAAAGATTTTAAGTTGTCTAGCCTTGACTATGTTTGTCTGCGCTAATTGTTGAAAGAAGGCGGCACTCTTAGCTTCTTCCTCCAGTAATTTTTTCTGTTCACGTGTAGTGATTTCGTCTTCGTAAAGTCTTTTTTCTTCGATTTGGATTCTCTTGTCGCGACCACGGATAACCACATTAGTCAGTAGATCGTGGCTGAGTTCATACCAGATTACTCCATTTTTCACTATTTGATGTAAAAGTCGACGGTTTTCAAGCTCACGTAGAATATCTTCTTTGATTCCTTTTCCAATAGCGTCATCTCTAGAGCAACGATTTCGGTATCCCAGGGTGGTTATTAACTCGTCCTCGATAAATTTTTTTATATGATTAGAATCTTCTAAATCACTCAGTGCACGATTGTAGAAATCTTCGATGATAACCTTGGCTTGTCCCTTTTTAGTATTTAGCAGGCTTGCGTCTATTGTGTCTTTTTTAGACCGTTGACGCATTTCATTTAAACCTTGGCATATAAGGCATAATATGGTTGGTTCTATGGTCGCATTACTGACTAGTGCCATTGTTTCATTATCTTGATCATAGCCGCTTGGTTTGATACAGGTTGAGTTCTGTTCGACCATCTGAACAATTTTTTCTGAAGTCTCCTTGCTGAGTAACCGGCTTGACTTTCCAGACTCAAAGACCGCGTCGATTGCCTGTCTATGGTTCATTGGCTCAAGTCTAGTTCGATTGTGGATTAGCGATGGGATTTGTTTTTTCCAGTTCTCAAAATTAGCGAGAAAATCTTCCCGAAAACTGAGTAATATTTTTAGTCGCTGACTGCGAAAGGAGAGCTCATCAAACTCAATGTCGCCTGTTTCAAGCTGTCTATTTAGGTCCGCAGGAATTCTATTCTCAATTAAATCGGCTAGAAATACCTTGAAATGATGAACAGCTTCAGCACTACTCGGTGTGGCCAATGTGTGTATCTCTTCAAATTGATCAAATACGAGAAGCGGGGTAATTGGCCAGTTATGTTTATTCCAAAAGGTCAAATCGTTACGATGTAGGTATTCCCACAAGGTTTCATTAGGCTTAAACTTAGGAGCTTCTATCTTCCCACCAGTGATCTCGCTTTTAAAGGCCTGTACCACTTGTGAAATTAATGAATCCGCATTATTACTGAAATCCAATCGAATATAGATCGGATAAATTTTGTTTACTCTGAGCTTTGGGAACAACCCTGCTTGTAACAAAGAAGTCTTACCTAGGCCGGATTTTCCAAATAAAATTGTCAACGGATGATTCTGAATCCTCCACAATAAATCTAGAGATTCCTTTTTCCTACCGTTAAACAAATGTGCAGCGTCCTCAGTATAACAATCTAAACCTGGCCATGGGTTATTTGCATCAATAGATGTGTAGGCGGCCGAACGGGGATTACCCAGGTTCTTACGTTCATTAGATTTAATCGCAGTTTTCATGTAAACTTTCCCCTGCGTATTTCCCGAATGTTTGTTGTTAGTATGGTGATTAAATTCGGTGTCAGGTTCCCGCCAAGGGCTTGCTCTATTTGTAGCTGAGTAAAGCGTCGATTAACTAAAAGCTCATCAAACGGAATTTCCGCAACATTTGAATCTATATAATATGGCACTATAAATTTTCGGCCTAATATTCCTTTGTCTCTCTCAACGGCCCAACCCCACTCTTTTCGAAAAAACCCTTCTCGTCGTTGTTGTGTATGATTAGAGATTAAGGGGATAAATAACTGGCAATTCTGTTCAATCGCACGACGGATAGCAGTTTCCCACTCATCCCCTGCTTCCAGACTTCCACCTTTATCCAGCCAAGCTATATCCTCGTTGCCCGCTATCTCTTGCAATTGCGCACGCAGATTATTTGCGGCGGTATAGTCTTCATGGGCATAGCTAATAAATATTGCTCCCTTTAAGTTCTTGGTGAAGTTTTTGTATACTGGCTTTTTTTGAGTCGAGAGTGATTTTGGGTTAGTCTTTAGTTGAGCTTCTCGCCAACGGCGTAATAACTCGGTGACAAAAACTTCGGGTTTATAATAACAAATCTTGGTATTTTTACTGAATCGCTCTAAAAAAAGTATCAGGCTGGCGTCCATGCATTCATTGTCAAATACGATAAACTCATTAATATCACGCCGGTCAATTAGGCGTTTAGAATTTGAGGTGCGTACTAAAAATCGACCTAACCAGTCATTCAGGGCGCAACCAATAAATAGTAAATGTTTACCGCGAATGTGTTTAATAAGATTTTCTGGGCCTGCCTCCGGATCTTTTTGTAAATTGTAGATCCATTCGAGCATGTCTTCTTCATGGATTGCATTCGATTGACTCGCCGAGGATTTACCGAACAAAAAGAATACGGTGGCCGCATTATTGCTCCATCCTTCAGGGAGGTCGCTTTGTCGGTCGCTGGAAAGGTTAGGTGCATACTCGACTTCACAGACTTCCGTGCGACCATCATATCGCATTTCATTGATCACGGTAGTCAGTAAATTGTCGCTGGTTGTTGTCACGAAAAGATTTAGTGAATCGATGGAAACCAAATTTTTTAGGTTTTCCGGTGTATTCTGTCTAAAATTGGCTTGTTGAGATTTAATAATCTTATTAATAGGCACGTGAAACGTGTCAAGTGGCTTATTTTCTCGATTGTGTATGGCACATACGGCATCCATTAATTCATATCCGCGACGTAAAGTAATAGGGCCGGTAAAACAAGAGCCGGGTGTCGATTGTGCTGCGGAGTCAGGTGAGCATTCCAGATTATAATCTGATAGTAATTTTTCTGCGACGATGCGATAAAATGTTTTTCGGCCACCTTTATATTCGACAGTCAATAATTCTGGTCCAATGACCGGTATTACATTTCCTTCTTCGATATGTGCGATCAACTCATCCCAAAATTCCTCGTCAGTCTTTAGGTTCATGTGACTAGCGGGTACAGTTTTATCTGATTTTTTTTCTACAGTGCGGGGGGCTTCTTTAACAACCATTTCAAATGCCTCGGTCTTGGAATTTTTGTGTTGTGAATAAGAATGTCCATATCATTACTCAATAGGTAATGCCTTTGCAGTTCCACAATGCTCAATCAAAGAATATGTTTTTATACGAAAATTCAGTAAACTAGTTTCTTTTGAATATCCACCAAAATTCGGCTAGTTTATCATGGCTCAGTATACGACAGGATTTCCAGATTCTAATTCGTTCATTAGTCTCTTCAAAGAGTAGGCGATAAAAATCGATTATCAATCCTAATTCTCTAATCATTAACTGTGACTAGCTATCATTTTTAGACATTTGTATACACCCGGTAACTAAACAAACTATGCATTCGTAGTCGGGCAGCGTGTAGATGTGTTTTTTTATATGTTGCTTGTGTGAATAGCGATGATAAGGAGATTAGATGCATGAGGAATAACAGATAGCGATGCCTTGAAATATCGACTTAGTCATTGCAAAGGAAATAACCTGACGGGAGAGCTACGAATAGAAAATAAAATATATAAACAAGTTAGTTATACAATAAGTATGATCCCTTATTCTTTTTCTTATGCTTTTTATAGCAGGCAATATTAGTTAATTCCCGGTTCAAGATGCGAGCTTGGTGAACCAGGCATGAATCAGAAGAGTCTGAAAAAACAATACGGGCGTGTCAAAGCCGCTTGATGCGATGATTGATTTAACTTCCTCAGGGGGGAGTACGGCAATTTTCCGACCAAAAGCGGCAAGACGCATTTCGACTTCCTCAGACGACATATCAGAATATTTCATTGTCCGCTCCCAAATGGAAAATATTTTGTTGTAAGCGTAAGTAGACATGTCGGAAGCTAGATCAGCGCTCACCAAATACCCTTCAGGGCGAATTCGTGCGGCGATTTGACTAAAAAATTCTCGTCGTTCTTTTGCGTGCATGAAAAATTGAGAAACCAAAATGCATGTTGCGGCATCGTAAGAATCCGTTTCGGGTAAGGAATCAAGATAGCCTTCGTGAAAAGTACAACGCGATGTTATGCCATTCTCTTCCGCGCGCTGGCGACAGATGTTCAGCATGTGTGGTGCTGGATCCAGGGCAGTGAACCGCCATTGTGGAAATGCTTGAGCCAGAGCGATCAATTCTGACCCGGTTCCAGCACCGACACAGAGGATCCGTGCATCGGTAGGAAGTTCAGAGAACACCATGCGAATTAGAAAATGAAGTGCATCACGCATCGGGGCTAATTTAGCGACCTGCTTGTCGAAGGAAGCAGCGCGTTCTTTGTCATAAGCAATAGAGGATTCCTGATTTTGCATAAGATATTTCCTTTTCCAGTAGTGGGTATCAGCGAGTCTTGCCTAACAAGATTGAATTTCTTGCCCGACACCCGCGGGCTTTTCTAGTGAATGCGTAATTCTAGGTCCTGGATAGTCCGAGAACAATAGGCTAATATATGACGCATGGTTTCCGATTCGAGAACAATAAGCCAAATAGAGTTCCACTGTTTTTTGGAGGTGGCGCGCCTCGGTGGGATGACCGTGGCCGCGTCTCAGCTAGGTTTGGCCAAGTCGGCAGTGAGCAAATATGTAACGCGGCTTGAGGAACGGTTAGGGTTAAAGCTATTCGAGCGTACGTCGAGGAGTGTCCGTTTAACAACGGCAGGCAAGCGATTACACCCACGGATCGAGTCTATAGTCACGGACATGCAGCTCTTGATGGAACAGGCTAATGATGAGCGTTCTGAGGCCGAGGGCATCGTGCATATCACCGCGACTCAAGAGTTTGGTTCGCTTGTAGCACGTGAACTTTTCCCGAGGATTTTACAAAAATATCCGAAACTGCGATTGGCCATGACACCCAGCTACAAGGTCGAGGATCTCCATGACCCGATATTTGACCTCGCATTTCGTTTTGGTAAAATCGACGATGACAGATTGGTCGTTAAACGTTTAGGAAAAATACATCATATACTTCTTGCGTCCCCTGAATTTCTCACCGAAAACCCCATTAACTCGCCAATTGATTTAGCGCATGTTCCAACTTTGTTTATGTCTCACGAAGTTCACCAAAGCTCGCCACGTTTTAGGAAGTTTTATCCCCTCGGCGAGAGGAATTCGAAACTCATAGATTTGCCAAGCCAAGCTATCGATGTCGAAATTCAAGGGCCCTGGGTGATACAGAGTTCTGAGGCTTTGTTGGAGTTGGCCAAAAGGGGTCATGGGGTGACAGCTGTACCGCTATTCATGCTACGCGGAGAAATCGAGAGGGGCGAATTGGAGCATTGTCTACCAAACTATCGTTCGCAACAAATAGATCTATGTTTGGTCTATCGCGAAGGAGCAAGCCGGGTTCGCAGGACTAAGGCGGTAATAGAGATGGTGATGTTGTGGGTTGACGAGATTCGTGGGCTGCATACTTAACTCTCTGCCTAGACTGCTAATGATCAAATGGGCTTAGCGGTGGAATCAGTCGTCGGCTTGATCCGGAATGTGCAACTTGTATTTATGCAAGGCCAGCTTCATGTCCGATACCACGAGCGAGTCAGGATCATTGCTGCGTGATCCGACGTACCACAAGTAAAGGAATTTATAGCGCTGAGATCTACAGGGAAACGATCAACGGTGCTGAGTTATCGGTTAGCAACTAATGATTAATGTAGAAAAGGAGGGCGATTATGGAAAACAAATCCTTGTAAATTCTAATACGAGGGCGCGAATTCAAGGCCTAAGTGCAACTATATTGGCGTGATCGGTGGGTTAAATAATTCTATGTCGCTACCTTTAAGTGGAAATTTAGTAGCAGCCTCGCCCAATTCAACTTCAACGCCAGCCAAACGTCGTAACGAGCGGTGTATGTGTGCGGGGGTAATGCGTACAGCGTTTGGATTGCTGTTGTTTTTATCAACTGCTAGAGTGGCGGGGTCTATTTTTAATGCCTTGAACTGTTCGTCTGTTGCACCGACAATACGATTACCGCTAATCCGGCTTTTCGCGATAAACATCATGCTGCCGATGGGCCAGTGGTCTTTACCTGCTCCGTCGTTATACTTATTAGTTCGTCCGAAGTCCGAGCCCATGGTGATGACCAGTTTATCTTCTAAGCCTAAGGATCTTGCCTCTTCAA
>JBGMRO010000156.1:0-7942 GCA_048061555.1 Thiohalomonadales bacterium
GTTAGGTGAGATGATCGAACTACCGGGCAATACCTTCGGTATGGCCTTGAATCTTGAACGAGATTCGGTTGGCGCGGTCGTACTCGGACCCTATACGCACATCACCGAAGGTGCGAAGGTACATTGCACCGGACGTATATTGGAGGTTCCTGTTGGTGAAGCTCTATTGGGTCGTGTCGTCGATTCCTTAGGTTTACCGATTGATGGTAAAGGTCCGATCGAGGCCGAAGCATCTTCGCCTATCGAAAAAGTGGCACCGGGCGTGATTTCACGTCAGTCGGTAGACCAACCGGTACAGACTGGCCTTAAAGCGATCGATGCCATGGTGCCTATCGGTCGTGGCCAACGAGAGTTGATCATTGGTGATCGCCAGACTGGAAAAACAGCGGTCGCCATCGATGCGATTATCAATCAAAAGGGCACCGGTATTAAGTGCATCTACGTTGCGATTGGGCAAAAGGCCTCTAGTGTCGCCAATGTTGTCTCTAAGCTTGAAGAACACGGTGCGCTTGCGCATACCATCGTGGTCGCAGCGAGCGCCTCGGAGGCAGCGGCGATGCAATTTGTCGCACCGTATTCCGGCTGTGCTATGGGAGAATATTTTCGTGATAAAGGCGAGGATGCATTAATAGTCTATGACGATTTGACCAAACAGGCCTGGGCTTATCGTCAGGTCTCCTTATTACTGCGCAGACCGCCAGGGCGTGAAGCGTATCCGGGTGACGTATTTTATTTACATTCACGTTTATTGGAACGGGCCGCACGTATCAATGCCGACTATGTAGAAAAGATTACCGACGGCAAGGTCAAGGGTAAAACTGGCTCCTTAACGGCCTTACCGATAATCGAAACTCAGGCCGGTGACGTATCTGCATTTGTACCGACGAATGTAATTTCGATAACGGACGGTCAGATATTTCTCGAGTCCGATCTGTTTAATGCCGGCACTCGACCTGCAATCAATGCCGGACTATCGGTATCACGAGTCGGTGGCGCAGCGCAGACTAAGATCATTAAAAAACTGGGTGGCGGGGTCCGTTTGGACTTGGCCCAGTATCGTGAACTGGCGGCATTCGCACAATTTGCTTCGGATCTGGACGAAACCACCCGCAAACAAATCGAACGCGGCCGACGTGTAACCGAGTTGATGAAACAAAAGCAGTATTCACCACTGTCCGTGGCCGAAATGGGTATTTCCCTCTTTGCCGCCAATGAAGGTTTTCTGGACGATGTGGACGTCAAAAAAGTGGTAGATTTCGAAGCGGCTTTACATTCCTATGTGCGATCCAATAATGCCGACCTGCTGGAAAAAATAAATTCCACGGGTGATTATGACAATGATATTACGGCAGAAATGAAGGCCGCGATTGAATCGTTTAAAGCTAGCAGTACTTGGTGAGAAGATAGGTTAAAAGATAGGTTAAAGGTAAAAGGTAAAAGGCTCACGAATCACGATTAAAGGTTACGTTTATTATGGCTGTTGGGAAAGAAATTCGTACGCAGATTACGAGTGTGCAGAGTACGCAGAAGATTACGCGTGCGATGGAAATGGTTGCGGCGAGCAAGATGCGTAAGGCGCAAGATCGCATGGCGGCGTCAAGGCCGTATTCTATTAAAATGAAACAGGTGATTTCACACTTAGCTAACGCTCACCCCGAGTACCAGCATGATTATATGCAGGAACGGGAAGTGAAAAGAGTTGCGTATGTCGTCATCTCTAGTGATCGTGGTCTGTGTGGTGGTCTGAATAATAATGAATTCCGCAGCGTATTACCTAAATTAAAAGACTGGAGTGAGCAGGGTGTAGAAATAGACCTGTGTACGACCGGCCCAAAGGCGGCCACCTATTTTAGACGCCTAGGTAGTAACATCGTCGCGGAGACTAGTCACCTTGGCGATGCACCGTTAATCGATGAACTCATTGGCACCATCAAAGTGGTATTGGATAGTTTTACCGAACGTAAGATTGATCGTTTGTACGTGGTGTATAACAAGTTTATCAATACCATGACACAGGAACCGATGATCGAACAATTGTTGCCGATTGAAAAGAGTGAAGATGAAACCCTAAAACACCATTGGGACTATATCTACGAACCCGAGGCCAAGGAAGTCCTGACGGAACTATTGAAGCGCTATATTGAGTCCTTGATTTATCAAGGCCTGGTTGAGAATGTCGCCTGCGAACAGGCAGCAAGAATGGTTGCGATGAAGGCCGCCTCGGACAATGCCAATGACATGATCGGTGATCTGCAGCTAGCCTATAACAAAGCCAGACAAGCGGCGATTACGCAAGAGCTATCCGAAATCGTGAGCGGCGCGGCGGCCGTATAAGCGGGTCTCGTCCCAAGTGATTAGGCCAAAGAGAATCTAGGGTACTTTCGTTAGCGGCTTCATATGAAAGTAACCACAATAATTTATTAGAATTGCAAGAGGAACAAAGCTATGAGTTCTGGAAATATCGTACAAATCATTGGTGCGGTCGTCGACGTGGAGTTTCCACGTGATGCCATGCCGAAGGTGTATGACGCATTAAAACTCGACGACGTCGATCTGACCTTAGAAGTTCAGCAGCAGCTAGGTGATGGCATCGTACGTACGATTGCGATGGGCACCACCGATGGCCTAAAGCGCAACCTTAAGGTTAGTAGTACCGGTAAACCCATTCATGTACCTGTGGGCCAAAAGACCCTAGGGCGTATTATGGACGTGCTGGGCAAACCGATCGATGAAAAAGGTGAAATAGGTGCCGAAGATTCCTGGGCAATTCACCGCGCCGCACCGACATTTGAAGACCTGTCCGCGAGTACCGATATCCTAGAGACGGGTATTAAGGTGATTGATTTAATTTGTCCGTTTGCCAAGGGCGGTAAGATCGGTCTATTCGGTGGAGCCGGCGTAGGCAAGACCGTCAATATGATGGAATTGATCCGTAATATTGCCATCGAACATAGCGGCTTCTCGGTATTCGCCGGCGTGGGAGAGCGCACACGTGAAGGCAATGACTTCTATCATGAAATGACCGATTCAAACGTCATCGACAAGGTGTCATTGGTCTATGGTCAGATGAATGAACCACCTGGAAATAGACTGCGTGTCGCATTGACTGGATTGACCATGGCAGAGTTTTTCCGTGACGAGGGCCGCGATGTCTTGTTATTCATCGATAACATCTATCGCTATACCCTGGCGGGTACCGAAGTCTCGGCGTTACTTGGTCGTATGCCATCCGCGGTAGGTTATCAGCCGACCCTGGCCGAAGAAATGGGTGCCTTGCAGGAACGCATTACCTCGACCAAGACCGGTTCGATTACCTCGATCCAGGCGGTCTATGTACCCGCAGATGATCTGACTGATCCGTCACCCGCCACCACCTTCGCACATTTGGATGCGACCGTGGTATTGTCTCGTCAAATCGCCGAGCTCGGTATTTATCCTGCGGTCGACCCTTTGGATTCCTCTAGCCGTCAACTAGATCCTCTGGTCATCGGTCAGGAACATTATGATGTCGCCCGGGCAGTACAGGGCACATTGCAGCGCTACAAGGAATTAAAAGATATTATTGCCATCTTGGGCATGGACGAATTGTCGGAAGAAGACAAGCAGTTGGTGACACGCGCACGAAAAATTCAACGCTTTCTGTCCCAGCCCTTCTTTGTCGCCGAGGTCTTTACCGGATCGCCGGGTAAGTATGTCTCGATGAAAGATACCATCGCGGCCTTTAAGGGCATAATCGCTGGCGAATACGATCATATTCCCGAGCAGGCATTTTACATGGTGGGTACTATTGATGAGGCCGTAGAACGTGCCAAATCTATGTAGATTAGTGGGAGGATAGGCGTATGACTTCAAGTATGAAAGTAGATATCGTTAGTGCCGAAGCGGAAATTTATTCCGGCACCGGTAAGATGCTGTTTGCACCTGCGGTGATGGGGGATGTGGGCGTCATGCCACAGCACACGCCCCTGTTGACAAAGATCAAACCTGGCCAGGTAAAAGTCATTACCGAAGAAGACGAAGAGTTATTGTTTTTCGTTTCTGGCGGCATGTTAGAAATCCTACCGCAGGGCGTCACCATTTTGGCGGATACCGCACATCGTGCGGATCATCTCGACGAGGCTAAGGCGCTCGCCGCCAAGGAACGTGTCGAAAAGTTGTTGGCAGACCGCAAAGACGATATAGATTATGCGGCAGCAGAATCAGAATTGCACGAAGCCGTGGTGCAATTAAAAATGATCAAAAATTTGAAAAAGAAGTTACACAGATGAGCGCAGACCACAGAACGGGTTAATGCAAAAAGAGGGCGGTTTTACCGCCCTTTTTTGTGGGTTTTTACCCTGTGGTAGGATTTTATGTGCATACTACCTATGACAACGGTGCAGAAATCAAGCTATTATCTACTCTCTCTACCCATCAATAATTGGCGACGCGACCACAGACAAATATTATGCAGAAACCTCTACACGTAGTTATTCTTGCCGCTGGGCAAGGCACTCGCATGAAATCAGAATTGCCGAAGGTGATACACGCGATTGGCGGTAAACCCATGGTGGCCCATGTCGTCGATGTGGCACAATCCCTCGATGCAAAGACTATTCAAGTGGTGTACGGACACGGTGGTGATTTGGTCCGACAGACCTTGTCAAACCGCCCGGTGAGCTGGGTGGAACAGGCAGAACAACTCGGTACGGGACATGCGGTACAGCAGGCCGTACCCGCATTACCTGCGAATGAAAATGTATTGGTTCTCTATGGAGACGTACCCTTAATTAGTGCAGGCACCTTACAAAAGCTCATTGAGCAAATGCAAGATACTGCCCTGTCATTGTTGACCGTAGAGTTACTCAACCCGACGGGTTATGGGCGCATCGTGCGTGATAAAAATGGCATGGTACAGGCCATCGTGGAGGAAAAGGACGCCACGAACGAACAGAGGCAAATCACCGAGATAAATACTGGCATGATGGCGGCGAATACCGACTATCTGTGTCGATGGTTGGATCAATTGAGCAATAAAAACAGTCAGGGTGAATATTATCTGACAGATATTATCGCGATGGCAGTCAATGAAGGCATTACCGTGGGCACGGTAGCGCCGAGTTCAACCGTAGAGGTCGAGGGCGTCAATACCAAGGTACAACTGGCAAGAATAGAACGGGCCTATCAAGCACAGCAAGCGGAAGCATTGATGCTAGCCGGTGTCTGCTTAATCGATCCAACGCGATTCGATTGTCGCGGCAGCTTGAGCGCCGGTAGTGATGTAATCATCGATGTAAATGTGATTATCGAAGGGGATGTGGTCTTGGGTAATAATGTTCGCATCGGTGCCAATACGGTGATTCGATCATCCACTATCGCCGACGACGTAGAAATAAAAGAAAACTGTGTCATCGAGCAGTCCACGATTGAGGCGGCCTGCGTGATCGGTCCCTTCGCTCGACTACGGCCCGAAACCGTACTCGCGGAAAAAGTGAAAATCGGTAATTTTGTCGAGATTAAAAAGGCTATTATCGCGGCAGGTTCTAAGGTCAATCATCTGAGTTATATTGGTGATACCCGCATGGGAAAAAACGTCAACGTCGGTGCCGGTACGATCACCTGTAACTATGATGGTGCCAACAAATATGAAACTATCGTGGGTGATAACGTCTTTATCGGCTCGACCAGTCAACTGGTCGCGCCGGTGAGTATAGGTGAAGGCGCGACGATAGGTGCCGGTTCGACCATTACCCATGACGTACCTGCGGGTGAGCTGAGCTTGAGTCGAGCACCACAGAAGACACGTAGCGGTTGGAAACGACCCAGCAAAACCAATAAATAGAGGGAAGCTAGATATGTGTGGAATAGTGGCAGGTTCAGCAGATAGAGACATCGTGCCTATCCTGATAGAGGGTCTGAAACGCCTAGAATACCGCGGTTATGACTCTGCCGGGATCGCGGTCATCGATAGCGATAAAATAATCGGTCGAGTACGCGCACAAGGCAAAGTAGCAGCCCTAGAGAAAGGGGTTAACAAAGACATGTGCGGAAATTTTGGTATCGCCCACACACGTTGGGCGACTCACGGTGTCCCAAGCGAGGCCAACGCGCATCCACATATCTGCAACGAAAGTGTCGCCATTGTACACAACGGCATCATCGAGAATCACGAAGCACTTAAAAAAGAACAGCTAGACAAAGGTTATCGTTTTACCTCAGAGACCGACTCCGAGGTCGTGGTACATCAGATACACGAATATCATATTAAAGAGGGTGAGGATCTATTACAAGCCGTACTCAAGACCATCAACAAACTCGACGGTGCCTATGCACTCGGCGTGATTAGTGTCAACGATATCGGGCGGGTTATTGGCGCGCGACGGGGTGTACCCTTGGTCGTCGGTGTCGGCATCGGCGAATATTTTATCGCTTCAGATGTTGCGGCCTTGTTGCCGGTTACGCAGCGATTTATTTTTCTCGAAAATGGCGATGTGGTCGATGTACATAAAGATAAAATTACCATTTATGACATGGACGGAAACGTGGTGGAACGGCCCATCAAAGAAAGCCAGCAAAGTGCCGACATGGCCGATCGTGGTAAGTACCGTCACTACATGGAAAAAGAGATCCACGAGCAATCCGCCGCAATCACGGATACGCTAGAAGGCCGCATCCACGGCGATAAAATTGTCGAGCAGGCATTTGGTGTCGATGCGCCGGCGATTTTTGATCAGGTGCAAGGCGTACATATTATCGCTTGCGGTACTTCGTATCACGCCGGTGAGATAGGTCGTTACTGGTTGGAGTCGATGATCGGTATGCCCTGTAGTGTCGAGGTCGCCAGCGAATTTCGTTATCGCAAACCCGTTGTCAGAAAAAACTCGTTAATCGTTACGCTGTCCCAATCGGGAGAGACCGCAGATACCTTGGCAGGTCTACAAGAGGCCAAACGATTAGGTTTCGGACAATCGCTATCGATCTGCAACGTACCGGAGAGTTCTTTAGTGCGCGAGTCAGACCTCGTGCTGATGACACGCGCGGGGCCAGAAATTGGCGTGGCATCGACTAAGGCGTTTACGACACAATTGGTTGCACTCATGTTACTGGTCGTCGCCCTGGGAAGACGACAAGGTCTAACCGAGGAACAAGAGGCAAAAATAGTCAGACAATTAGCAAGCGTACCCGCCACTATCACGAAGGTATTGGCATTAAACGATCAAATTAAAGACGTCGCGCAACAATTTGCCGACAAACACCATGCCTTATTCCTCGGTCGTGGCGCTATGTATCCCGTGGCGATGGAAGGGGCGCTCAAGCTAAAAGAGATTTCATACATACACGCCGAGGCCTATCCTGCCGGAGAACTCAAACATGGACCACTCGCCTTAGTCGACGCCGACATGCCGGTGATCGCGGTGGCCCCCAACAATGAATTACTCGAAAAACTAAAATCCAACCTGCAAGAAGTGCGCGCCCGCGGTGGCGAACTCATCGTTTTCGCCGACCCCAAATCAGAATTCAAGATCGCCGACGGCATCCAAGTCATCGACGTCGCCACCATCGACGACAGCATCGCCCCAATTATCTATACAATACCGCTGCAATTGCTTTCATATCATGTCGCGGTGTTGAAGGGTACCGATGTGGACCAGCCTAGGAACCTGGCTAAGTCTGTTACGGTGGAGTGATGGGGGGGATGATTGTGTCTTACATCATCCACGCTACTTAAACAGCTTAAGTTCGAATACATAATTGCTTCAAACGAAATTGCTTGCGTTTTTAATTGTATAAGTGGAGATGTAAGTCGTTGCCCCAAATCGTCGTTTTTGTCCAAATTATTAGGGTGTATAATACAGAGTTTTATTTTCAATTTGCTGAAATTTAATATAAAAATAATTGGTGTAAACTGAGTTATACGACATCCGTGGTGTATTTTTGGATATTTTGGGGTGTCTATATTTAG
>JBGMRO010000157.1:0-2418 GCA_048061555.1 Thiohalomonadales bacterium
GTAATTCGTAATTCGTAATTCGTAATTCGTAATTCGTAATTCGTAATTCGTAAACAAAAAAATTTTATCGTACTTTAGGCCAGCGCGCAACTGGGTTAAGTTTTACTTGGTGGTGGTTCGTCTGAGTCTTTCGGTGCAGTATCGTTTTTATCTGCTTCGTCAGCGGCTTTCTGTTCGGCTAACCTTTGCCTTTCTTCCTCTATGGGCTCGAATTCTTCGTGTTGCTGGGTTGTATCGTCCCAGTCATCCGCATGGTCTTCTTCAGCTTCTAGTCGATCGAACTCGCGCTCCATGTCGTCTTCCGATAGCTCGGACGTCTGTTCCTCGGCCTCGGAATAATGGTCTGCACTACCTGGGCTGTCATCGTGCTGTACGTCATTGCTAGACCCCACGGTACTTGCCGGTTGCGGCGTGGGGCTGCGGTCTTTGTCCGCTTCATCGTCAGCAGCATCAAGATCTTCTGCTGCGTCTTCATTTGCGGGCTTTCGATAAAATCTCGAAAATATTAATCCTAATTCGAAGAGTAACCACATCGGCAATGCTAATAAGGTTTGAGAAATGACATCGGGCGGAGTAAGCAACATCCCAATGACGAATGCGGCAACTATAATATAGGGCCGTTTTTTCGCTAACTCCTCGCGTGTAATCAAGCCTGCCCAAATAACGAGTATGGTTGCTATTGGCACCTCAAAGGCAATGCCAAAGGCAAAAAATAGCTTTAGTACAAAATCTAGGTAACGACTTATATCCGTCATCACCTCAACACCGTCGGGCACCACTCCCGTTAAAAAACCGAATACCAGAGGAAAGACAACAAAATAAGCGAACGCCATTCCGGTATAAAACAACAGCGTACTAGAAAATAACAATGGAAAAATTAGACGTTTTTCCTTTGCGTATAATGCAGGCGCGATAAAACCCCATGCTTGGTACAATAAATAAGGAATGGCAATAAAGACCGACAATACCAGGGTCAACTTAAAGGGTGTTAAAAACGGCGAGGCGACTTCAGTGGCGATCATGCTGGTACCTTGCGGCATATGCCGTAACAAGGGTTCAGCTAAAGCCGTATACAAATCATTAGCGAATGAAAAAAGTGCTAAAAATACCAGCAATATGGCCACCACGGCGCGTAATAAGCGATCGCGCAATTCGATCAAATGGCCGACAAAGGGTTGCTCCGGCAAGGGTGGGTATTCTTTCGTCTTACTCGTCTTACTCGTCTTACTCATTAAGCGATTTGGTCACTTTATTCACTTGAGGTTTACTGCGAGGGGCGTGTTTAGCATTTTGGCCTGAATGCGGGCTCATGCCTTTGTCAGACGGAGCAACGTTGTTCGAAATGGTGTCTACAGGGTCAGATGTCGTATTCGCCGCTAGCGCTTCGGCGTCGTTGGTACCTTCTGATTCAGCAAATGATTTCACCGCATGCTGGGCGAGCTTTGCCCCTACCGATACGCCTTCTTTGGTATCGGTTACCGTTTGCTCGATGATTTCGTGCACTTCTTTTATTTGCGTCTGCTGCTGCAGGAGTTGCTTGAGCTCATCGGCCTTATTTATTTCTGTCTTAATATCTGACTGTACATAACTAACGAATTGCTTTGCCTTTCCGACCCAGGTGCCGACGGATTTTGCGACAGACGGCAAACGTTCGGGACCGATGACCAGCAACGCGACCACCCCAATAATGGCTAATTCCCAAAATCCAATATCAAACATAGTTCTTCACGAATAGTTCTTCACACTTCCCATAACTAAGAGCGTAACAAAGAGCGCAGCATAGAGATTCGTACCGTACCTCTCTATTAGACCTTCTTTTTTTCTTCTTCTTTTTTGACTTCACCTTCAATAATGGTGGAATCTTTGTCTGCAATGATACGTTCCGGCGGCGCCTTCGCCTTGGATGTCTCCCCATCTTTCATGGCAGACTTAAATCCTTTAATGGCTGAACCGAGATCTCCGCCGACATTTCGCAACCGCTTGGCACCAAACAATAGCAGCACAATCACCAATACAATAACTAGTTGCCAAATACTGGGTCCCATATTTATATCTCCAATTTCTATAGTTATTAGTTTCTATAATAATCCACATTTCATCGCCTGCGCGATGGACTCATTGATAGTGGTCGTTCGATAAATACACAGATCACGAGTGTGGCCAACGTAGTATACGCCCTTAAAATTATACCTGCGTATAGACTTCACGAATATCGATCTAGTCGTTCATGCAAATCCGGGTAGTCCATCACCACCTAGCAAATGGATATGTAAATGATAAATCTCCTGACCTCCACCCGGCCCGGTATTGATAATGGTGCGAAACCCCTTTTCCAGCCCCTGTTCTAAGGCGAGTTTGGGTAGTAAGCGTAACATGTGCGCCATGAGCATATCATGACTCTCATTGACCTCTTCGAGG
>JBGMRO010000157.1:2518-3909 GCA_048061555.1 Thiohalomonadales bacterium
TAAGCGTAACATGTGCGCCATGAGCATATCATGACTCTCATTGACCTCTTCGAGGCTGGCGATATGCAGCCGCGGCACTATCAATAAATGTATGTCGGCCTTGGGGTATATATCCTTGAATACAATAACCTTATCGTCCTCAAATACTTGATCTGAAGGTAGATCTCCATTGGCAATCCGGCAAAATAGGCAATTTTCACTCATGTTTACTCTCCCTATTGGCCTTTTCATCTAGGCCCGATAGTCCAAATCGACGTTGCAGCTCTGTAAGCACTAACTCGGGGGACAGGTCTTGCTGAGCCAATAACACCAGACAATGAAACCATAAATCGGCCATTTCATAGACAATTTGACCTTTGTCTTGCGATTTTGCTGCAATGATCGTCTCAGTGGCCTCTTCACCTATTTTTTTTAAAATAGTATCCAGACCTTTGTTATACAAGCCGGCCACATACGAGCTATCTGCCGCAGCCTGCTTACGTTGCTCCAAGACTTGCGCCAATTGCAAAAGAATCTGCTCACTCATTTGTATATCTCACTGGGGTCTACGACCACCGGCTCCACCTCCTGCCAACGGGGAGGCTGTGACGGCTCATACCGACCCTGCAATTGTTGAAAAAAGCAACGCTCATGTCCTGTATGACACGCGATTCCACCTATTTGCTGCACCGACAATAAAATGACGTCATTATCGCAATCTAGGCGAATATCTTTCAATTGCTGTATATGCCCAGACTCTTCCCCTTTTCGCCAGAGTTTTTGTCGCGAACGAGACCAATAAATCGCGCGTTGCTCTTTCACCGTCAGTTGTAACGCCTGCCGATTCATCCAGGCAAACATCAAGACTTTAGACGATTGGTAGTCCTGCGCAATGACGGGCACTAGCCCCTTGTCGTCCCATCGCACCGCCTCCAACCATTCTTCCTGCATAAGTTAACCCTAGCAAATTAATTCAAAATACGTTGCATTATTAAACCCTTGAACTGTTCAACCTATTCTATCCGCATCTCGATTCCTTGCTCCGCCATCGCCTGTTTTGCCTGACCAATGGTGTATTCACCAAAGTGAAAGATGCTTGCCGCCAAGACCGCGTCGGCCTTCCCTTCGAGCACACCGTCCACCAGGTGTTGTAGTTCTCCTACGCCACCCGAGGCAATAACGGGAATTTCTACAGCCTCGCAGATCGCCCGAGTCAGCGCGAGATCAAAACCTATTTTAGTGCCGTCCCGATCCATGCTCGTCAATAATATTTCACCCGCACCGTATTCAGCCATACGGATTGCCCATTCGACTGCGTCTAAGCCAGTGGCTTTACGACCACCGTGGGTGAAAATCTGCCATTTTTTTTCTTCGCCAGCGGCACTGACTTGTTTTGCATCTATGGCGACCAC
>JBGMRO010000157.1:4009-7913 GCA_048061555.1 Thiohalomonadales bacterium
GCCAGTCTAACCGTAGACTCGACATTCACACCGGACATCATACCGTCTCGATTAATGTCGGTATAAATAATGGCCTCTACGCCGTCGTCTTCAAAATGTTTTGCCATGTCTATGACATCGTGCTTCGACAGCTTCGACCAACCTTCCACCGCGACTTTTCCGTCTTTGGCATCCAGACCAATAATAATATGTCCGGGAAATTTAAGACATAGATCTGCGACGATATGTGGCATCTTTACCGCCTTAGTACCTATAATGCAAAAGCTTACACCAACATCGAGATAGGTCTGCACGGTCTCTTCGTTACGTATACCGCCACCAATTTGCACGGGTATCTCGCCACAAACCTCGACAATTTCGCCGACACTATCGGCATTCACAGGTTCTCCCGCAAATGCGCCATCGAGATCCACGACATGGATGCGGCGCGCACCTGCATCGACCCATTGCTTAGCGACTTCCGCTGGCCGCTCTGAAAATATAGTTTCCTGCGCCATATCGCCTTGCCGTAATCTGACACATTTACCATCTTTCAAATCAATGGCGGGTATTAACATCATGGGTCTATCTCCAGCGTGCCTCTGTGATCTAAATTACTTAAATATAACTCTAAGGTCATGATTAAACTTATCTATTTGCAATTAACAAACTCACCCATTAGAGGAATTCGCAGCGCGTATCCACCAGGCCATTCGGCACCAGCGACGAGCAACAAGTCGACAAAGATTACAATAGTACTACCAATCTAGAGCCAGCGGCTAATTCAAATAGTAACTATACCTAAATCTAAAACGCTCTGGGTATATTCATGCCTGTCCATCCCAAGACAGAAAATTGGCATACAGTAACAAACCATTTTTGTGGCTTTTCTCTGGGTGAAATTGCACGGCAAAGACGTTGTCCTTAGCTAAGGCCGAAGCAAAAGGGTGCCCATAATCCGTTACCGCGGCTATCGACTGCGATGTCTCTGGTTGCACATAAAAACTATGTACAAAATAAAATCGGCTATCTTGCGCTATACCCTTCCAAAGTGGGTGATTTTCGACCTGATTGACGTGATTCCAACCCATATGAGGCACTTTTAGTCGTAGATCCGATACGGGGTCTATCAAGGGGCTAACAAATCGCTCGACGCTGCCAGGAAACACCGCGAGGCAGTCGGTACCACCATTTTCTGCACTGCTCTCCATTAATGCCTGTAATCCGACACAGACACCCAAAAATGGCTTGCTTGCGGCGACTTCCTGGATGAGCCCATCTAATTCTAAACGCTTGATCTCCGCCATGCAGTCGCGAATGGCACCGACACCCGGCAAAACGATACGGTCAGCGGCACGAATTTTCTCCGCATCCGCGCTCACGAACACTTTTATAGAGGCACTACTGGCTTCCAATGCCTTCGCCACGGAGTGTAAATTTCCCATACCATAGTCGATGACGGCTACTGTTTGTTTTGTCATGTTTGGATCCTTACAGGCTACCCTTAGTCGACGGAATCATGCCTTGCATACGCGCATCTGGGGTCAATGCCATACGCAAGGCCCTACCAAAGGCCTTAAAAACTGTTTCAGCGATGTGATGGGCATTCTTGCCACGAATGTTGTCTATGTGTAGGCTGGTATGGGAGTGATTTATGAATCCCTGAAAAAATTCAAAAAACAAATCCACATCAAAACCACCCACGCTGGAACGTGCAAAATTGACATGGTATTCAATCCCGGGGCGGCCACTGAAATCGATAACAACACGTGATAAGGCCTCATCTAAGGGGACATACGCATGGCCATAACGACAAATGCCTTTTTTATCTCCCACCGCCTGAAACACCGCCTGCCCTAAGGTAATACCGATATCTTCAACCGTGTGATGGGCGTCGATATGCAAGTCCCCCTTGGCCTGAATAGTCATATCTATCAATCCATGACGGGCTACTTGTTCCAACATATGCTCTAAAAAGGGTAAGCCGGTATCGAAATTGGTCGTGCCGGTACCATCTAGATTGACCGCAACTTCGATCTGGGTCTCTAAGGTATCGCGTTTTACCTTGGCCTTACGGGCGGATGTCGCAGTACTCATTTTTTGTCCCTGATATGCAAAAACATGGATAATAACGTTTAGTCGTGAATTATTGAAGCCATCGCGTCTAAAAAGCTGGCATTTTGGGAGGCAGTGCCAACGGTGACACGCAGACAATCTTGCAAATCTACGCTAGATCCATGTAAATTCTTGACCAGAATCCCCGCAGCCTTGAGCTGTGCATAGACATCATCGGCATGGTGGTTACGTAGCCTAAAGAGAATGAAATTGGCCTCCGTCGGATAGGCCTGCACACCTGACATAGCATCTAAGGCGGCAAATAGCTGTGTTCGATGTCGACACAATTCTTCAGTTTGTGCCTTAAACACCTCGCTGTGTTGTAACGCAAAGGTCGCTGTAATTTGTGTTAGCGTATTGATGTTATACGGCAATCTGACTTTGTCGACCTCCCTTAACCAGGCCGGATCCCCCGTCAATAGGCCCAAACGAAGACCCGCAAGCCCCATTTTTGAGACTGTTCTTAATATCAATAAATTGTCGTACTGATCGAGATGTGGCAAGAACGATTTTGCCGCAAAGGCATGATAGGCCTCGTCCAGCACTACAATACCTGGACTGGCGGCAATTATTTTATGCACACTCGTCTCCGAGAAGAGATTGCCAGTGGGGTTATTCGGATAGGCAAGGAAGACCACGGCTGGCTGGTACTTGGCTATCGCGTCCAACATCGCGGCTTCATCTAACTGATAGTTGGTAGACAATGCCACCGATTGATAGTCCATACCCATTAGCGCCGCGACCATCTTATACATCACAAAGGTCGGGCTCGGTGCCAAAACCACACGCCCGGGTGCCGCGACGATTGCTACTATCAATTGAATCAATTCATCAGAACCGTTGCCAAGCACAATATCATACGCTGCGGGTATGGCCATTTCTCGCCGCAAGACGTCAGTCAACTGCCGTGCCTGTGGATCCGGGTAACGATTTACCGAACTATCCTTCAACAGAGTCAGCCACTGCTGCTGTAATTCTTCTGGCCAGCAAAACGGATTTTCCATCGCATCCAATTTGATGTAATCGCCCGCATCCGGGACGTGATACGCACACAAACGACGTATTTCAGGGCGTAACCACTGTTGTACTTTTTTATTCATAAGCCTTTTATACTTGCGTATTTAGGTTTGCGCCGAATGACACTAAGTTAAATATATGGGTACTGCTAATCGTTGGATAAGCCTAGCGCATCCACTATGTTTAACGCTCGCAGTATGTTGAATGCAAATACGACAGCGTATAAACACAAAGCTCAACTTAGTGATATTCGAGATAGACACTATTTGATTCTGAGCTCTGCAGAGCGGGCATGTGCGGTAAAACCTTCCCCTCTCGCCAGGACAGAGGCCGTTTTGCCCAATGTAGAGGCCCCTGCAGCCGAACAATGGATAATACTGCTACGCTTTTGAAAGTCGTACACACCTAAGGGAGAGGAAAAACGCGCGGTGCGCGAGGTGGGTAGTACATGGTTAGGTCCAGCACAATAATCACCCAGCGCCTCTGCTGTATAACGACCCATAAAGATAGCACCCGCATGGCGTATCTCGGCGAGATATTGATCTGGCTGCTCGACCGAAAGTTCTAGGTGTTCTGGCGCTATAAAATTGGCCACCTCTATGGCTTGCTTCATATCGACCACATGAATCATGATCGCACGTGCCTGTAACGAACTTCGCAGGATATCTGCGCGCTCCATTTCATCGATACGGGTATTGATGCACTGCATGACCTTATCCAAGAACTGTCTATCTGGACTGACTAAAATAGCCTGTGCGTCTTCATCATGTTCGGCTTGTGAAAATAGATCCAT
>JBGMRO010000158.1:0-6271 GCA_048061555.1 Thiohalomonadales bacterium
TCAATAGACTACGCCATAGCTTTAATAGATAGTCGTCAGGGTTTTGATTGTCTTCAATCAGGGTTTTATATAAAAGGACTGCACCACTAAAGCGGTTCATCGTGGCGGCAACAGAATTTAATACCTGGGCAATGATTAGGATTTGCTGTGGCGAATATTCGGTATACGCCGTCGTGTCCTGCGCAGTGGTGGGTATTTTCGGGACGGACGCTTTAGCGAGGCCATTGGCGATTAGAAATTGTTCGATACTGCCAGCGAGTTCGGCGGCCGATTGTCCGCGTAGTTCTTCAGATAGTTGTTTACCCGTGGTGGTGCGGCATTGCAACAGACTTTCTCGCAGATTTAGTTCAATTTCAAAATCGATTTCTGCATGCACGACGCCGGTAGTCAGACCATTCAATGAAGGGTGTAGACTGGCATGCCACCAGTGTTTACGTTTGGCCTGGCACTTCTTCAGCCAGCCACCTAAAATACCTGCGTAGGCGTGCAGCGCATTTTTAGAGTCGGTTATAGGAAGATCATTGAGTCTAGGATAGTGATCACTTGTCATACTTATCTCCATCGAAATATTAAATTTAATAGTTAGCCTACACCACCGTATGCAACTCCGGTCAGTTTTGACATTTCGCTTTTGAACGTGGTCAAGTCCTCGATGCTAAACTCGTTTAAATTTCGATGTCCTGCTGCACGGGCCAGTACGGTCATCAATTCGACTGCAGCGGAGAAGAAACGCGCCAGTCGTTCGGCCGCAACGTCCACGGGCAGGCGGGCACGTAAATGTGGGTTTTGCGTCGCAATACCCACCGGGCAATTATTGGTTTCGCAGGCACGCATGCCTAAGCAACCAATGGCTTGAATGGCGGCATTCGATACCGCAATGCCATCGGCGCCCAAGGCCATTGCCTTGGCAAAATCGGCGGGATGTCGCAGACCCCCGGTGATAATCAGTGTGACATCGGACGCGCCACTGGTATCTAAGTGGCGGCGGGCCCTGGCCAAGGCGGGGATCGTTGGCACAGAAATATTGTCTCTAAAAATGAGTGGTGCCGCACCGGTACCACCACCGCGACCGTCTAATATGATATAGTCCACGCCGATTGACAGCGCGGCGTCGATGTCCTTTTCGATGTGTTGCGCCGAGAGCTTGTAACCGATAGGGATGCCGCCGGTCTTGTCGCGTACTTCGGCGGCAAAATCACGAATTTGACTTAGGTCGGTCCACTCGGGGAATGTGGCGGGTGAAATAGCCGCTTGGCCTTCAGGCAGACCTCGCACCTCGGCTATCTTACCTTTCACTTTATTGCCGGGCAGGTGACCACCGGTACCGGTCTTTGCACCCTGGCCACCCTTGAAATGAAATGCCTGCGCCTTCTGCACCTTGTCCCAGGAAAAACCGAAGCGCGCCGATGCAAGCTCATAAAAATAACGCGAATTGGCGGCCTGTTCGGCGGGCAGCATGCCACCTTCTCCAGAGCAAATACCGGTGCCCGCTAGCTCTGCGCCTTTCGACAACGCAACCTTGGCCTCTTCAGACAGTGCGCCAAAGCTCATATCGGAAACAAAGATCGGTATATCAAATTGCAACGGTTTCTTGGCACGGGGTCCGATAATCATCTCGGTGCCGACGTTCTCTTCATCGAGCAGTGGTAACTTGTGCAACTGTGCCACGACAAATTGCAGGTCATCCCATTTGGGCAGACCGCCACGGGGTACCCCCATGGCCGCTGCCGGTCCGTGGTGTCCGACTTTAGTCAATCCTTCATTGGCGAGCTGGCGAATAAATTTCACATAGGGTTCGTCCGCAGTGCCAGTGTGATCCTGATAGGCCCCCTGATAGCTATCACGGTTATAGGGTTGCGGATTTTTCAAGGCCCAAGACTTAATTTCATCTTCATCTACCCAAACCTGATCGTCTTCAAGCCAGGCGGAGAATTTGGGCAGGGTTTCGCTGTGGCTATATTCGCTAATACCCGTATCGAGACGATAGTCCCAACCGTGCACACCACAAATCAAATTATTGCCATCCACATGGCCATCGCTCATTAATGCACCGCGATGCGCACAGCGTCCGTATAACACCGTCACGGCATCGTCTAAACGAACAATAACCAGATCGACTCCCGCTACCAGTGCATACGCCGGAATTCTATCCTCAAGTTCGTGCCATTCCTTTATGGTAATTTTATTCATATTATATTGGTCCTTTTACTCAGTAGATTTTGAACTCGATGGCCCTTCACGCAACGGGTGTTCGCTAACCTGTTTATTCTCTGCACACTCGCCCATTTTCGCGGCGAGTCGGCCGTACATCTTGGCAAACGGTGCAGCCGAGATACCGTGCAGCAGCGCACTTAAACCCACGGTTACGACAGTGATCGCAAGCAGTTCATGGTGATGCGTGAATTTATATTCTTCCAGGATGATCAGCACAAATAAAATGGACGCGA
Organism: Thiohalomonadales bacterium; assembly: GCA_048061555.1. GTDB lineage: Bacteria > Pseudomonadota > Gammaproteobacteria > SZUA-152 > SZUA-152 > JBGMRO01. The sequence goes on from JBGMRO010000158.1 coordinate 2,448, forward strand.
GGCCACGTGGGCCAAACCAGCCCAGAAAAAGCTGTGTGGGTAACGTTACACCGGTGCCAAGCAGCGCCAACGCCACCGGTATCATACGTATGATCGTTAAGCTCAATAGCGCATATAGAAATACCGTCAGGTCAAAATTATGCAGACCTTCTGGCAAGAACACGGCACCGAACACCATAAAGGTAATCAACATCAGCAATTGGCCATCGGTTTCCATAAAATCGAACAGGGAAGTACAGGAATGGCGGATGGTATTTCCGAACACCATACCACCCACGAAGGCGGCAATAAAACCATTACCGCCCACCATTTCAGCGCTCACGAACGCCAACAGCGCGAGCGCGAGTATGCCGATACCTTGAAAGGACTCACCTATCCACTTTTTTTCGGTAGTGAAATCAAGCAGGCGTGCTCCAATATAGCCAATGGCCACACCTACGATCGGTCCCAAGATCACTTGCATTAGGCCGAAACGTACCCAGTCACTCGCCTCTGAAACCTCACTGGCGGTACTGGTAAGTGCCGCTAAGAGCAGCACGACCGGTAAAACGATACCGTCATTGAGACCGCTCTCGACATTGATAGCCAGACGAATTCGCACCGGTACAATGGTTGAGGATACGACGGACTGACCGAGTGCCGCATCGGTCGGCGCAAGCAAGGCCGCCAACAAGGCCGCTTCCCAGAGGGTAAATTCAGGAAACAACCACACCGCAATCAGCGCACCAGCAATTATGGTCAAGGGTAGACCGATAGTGAGCATGCGTACCGGAAGGTTGTGGTCTCGCCGCAAAGCCGAGAGATCGATTCGAGCGGCGTCGGTAAATAAAATCAGAATAAGAGTAAGTTCGGCAATCGTGTGAATCAAACCGTGCTCGGGCTCGATACTGACGACAGCGAATCCGCCACCGCCGATCAGAAAACCGAAAATAATAAATACCAGCGGAGCTGTTATTACTGTCCCTTGTAGTCGCTCGGAGATCAGCGAATAGGCAAATAATCCACTTGCCACCACAGCTATCAAGAGAAGATCCATACACACTCCCTTAGTATGTTTATTTTTCTAGTATGTCTTGGACTTGCTGTTACGAATGGGTCGTTTTTTTCAGAGGCATCTTTAGCCTATCAAATCGCAAGCAAAAAGAGAACTACGTAATTAGTGAGTCGGCGTGTTGTCGCATATTAACTATGTTTAGATAAGAAATACAAACTTGTTAAAGTCGACCTTAGTTGGCATCATGATTCGAGCCCTGTGTGTAATCATTTAACATAGCGGCGGCAGTATTAAAATATCGAAGTTTAGCTTGATTGTCTATGTGTTTGTTGCGGTCTAACTATTTTCGTTTTCTACCTAGCGGGCGAGTAAAATGTATATTCTAAATGTGCATCTGTAGATTTAGTAATCTGCGGAGATTCAAATATTATGTTTATATCATGCAGTAATAATACTATACGAATATCAGCTATGCTTTCTGTCTACATTGTCTTTCCGATTGGATACAGGCTCGTTGCTTATCGATGTTTTCCTGGGGCACAACTAGTATGAAGTACACTTTGCATTGGCGGAAATTGATGTAAGTTGTAGCTGGCGTCCTGCCTGGGCTGCGGTACCGCTGTTCATTCGAGTAAACAAAGTGATGTGGAGTTAATCCTGGTCTTAAACAGAATAGAGCCAGTGTGCTCTAGTTACTGAATTTCATATGACGCTTTTAATGATTAAACAAGGAGAACAGCATGAAGCTTAATTACGTTGACACCACGCAAATGATCGAAGTCGACCGGGCAATGATTGACGACTACCATATAGAGCTAATTCAGATGATGGAAAATGCGGGCCGCAACCTCGCACATCTGGCCCGCAGCCGCTTCTTCGACGGCGACCCATGCGGCAAACGGATTCTGGTCATGGCGGGTGGCGGCGGCAATGGTGGGGGTGCACTGGTTGCAGCCCGACGTCTGCATAACTGGGGTGCAAACATCACCGTCGCCCTAGGCCAATCACCACAGACAATGACCTCCGTACCCATGCATCAACTTGATATCCTTCAGCGCATGGGCGTGTCCGGAACAAGCGCCCAGGCCGAACAACATCACCTTGAGACGCTTGCTAACGAGAACGTCTTTGAACTGATCCTCGACGGTCTCATTGGCTACAGACTCAAAGGCGCTCCGAGAGGTCTGAAGGGAGACCTCATTCGTCTGGCAAATAAATTTCCTACACCCGTTCTTTCCCTTGACGCGCCCTCCGGAATCGATACGGCCACCGGGGTGGTCTTCGATCCAGCCATAAAGGCAATCGCCACCATGACCCTGGCCTTACCCAAGGAGGGCTTTCGCGCAAACGACATTGCCGACCAGATCGGTGAGCTTTATCTGGCTGACATCAGCGTACCGCCTGGGCTTTACGCCAAGCCGCCATTGGACATGCAAGTAGGGCATCTTTTCGCCAGGGAGGACATCATCCGTGTGGATGCTCCATTTCAACGCGTCGTTGACAAAGTCACTGCAACTATTGGTAGAGATGACCTGTGAAGATGAGCTGAGCAGCCTAAAATATTTAAGTCTATCGCCATTTTCAAATATCACCACAGTTAGTGTCTCATAGACCCAAGTACAATGTTTTTCAAACAACACAACGCTAAACTCCGATAATTTATAGGTATTAACATGATTCTTCATTTATTTTCCCGCGTACCCACATGTATATTCGCAATCAGTTTAATTTCCACACTTTCAGGCTGCGGCAGTGATAGCGGTCCCTCTGACCCACCTCGTCAGCAGTTACAAATTGTAGACAAAGGGGATCGAAAAATAAGTATATCGATCAATCAGGCGGGTGCCATTAATGAAGAGTTTATGGATGCCTATAATCGAAGTCTGCCGTTAAACTCAGATTACGTCACCTTGCCAGTAGACTGGAATTCTATTGAACCAGGCCCAAATGAAGATTTTTCATATATTCCCGCAGGTCAATCCGATTTTAACCAAAACAACTGGAATCGCATCCTTACATCGGGGCAATTAAATGTAGTGAATGGCAAATTAGCCTGGTTTGGAAATACCGCCGATAATACGGATGCCTTATTATACGGCCGCTACGAAATGGATAATGACTTCTCGGTTAGCCTTGACCTTGATCTCACCGTCGCAAATTCCAATATAATGGGTTTTAATTTATCCATGCTGCTGAGCTTTACGCAAGATGCAGGCAACGGTAACACCTGTAACATGGGTGATGCCTATATTACAATAGTTTCTCTCACTGATTCCAGCGATCAACACTCTCTAGCATTCCGCTATTGCAATAATATTGATGGCATGACACCCGAACCTGCACCTACGGTTGTCAGTAACATACCCTCGGCGGTAACGCTTCGTCTAGAACGATTAAACAACTCAATTATTGCATCCTATAGTACGGATAAAATAACGTACACCGAGATCGCTACATTGGGCATCGGATCATTGACCTCAGTGTTACTTAAGCCCGCACGCCCTTACTTGTATTTCGGGAACCCTGGTTCTGCACTCGTCGATATCAAGGTCGACAATTGGAAAATCGGTAGGGGCTCAATTTCTTATGATAATCCCGACGATAGATATATAAGCGGTACTGTCTTTGATATTTTAGCTGCGGTAGAGGCCACATATGCGCTACAACTCGCTGTAGACGTAAGCCTGTCTATTCGAACTATCAATACGGTTGCTACCACGCTACCCTCGGACCTGGAAACGTTAATCCCTAATAATAAGGTAGATTTTAGTAATACCTTGATCGCAGATCGCTTTATCGATTTTATAAATCATATTAAATCACGCACACC
>JBGMRO010000158.1:6371-7888 GCA_048061555.1 Thiohalomonadales bacterium
CCTTGATCGCAGATCGCTTTATCGATTTTATAAATCATATTAAATCACGCACACCCACCATTACCTATTCATCGGTATCTATTGGCAATGAAATTGACGGTTATCTCGGTACAGACAATCAAGCATGGAACAACTACAAAACTTTTGTCGATAATGTAATACCACGTATTAAGCCCATCTTTGGCAACACTGTCCCAATAGGTGTCAAAGCAACGTACGATGGAATTTTGGATCCTGCACGTCAACCCAATATCATAGCCCTAAATCAAAACACCGATGTCGCCATGTTAACGTACTATCCTTTGAAGGCCGATTTTACTGTACGCGACCCAGCGGATGTTACCGACGATTTCCAGAATATGGTAGATATATTGTCACCTACGGGTACCAAGAAGATATTTCTTATGGAGGTCGGATATCCATCGGCAACTGTCTGCAACAGCAGTATTAGCAAGCAAAATAATTTCTACAAAAATATGTTCACGGCCTGGGACACACATGCTGAGACAATTGAAGCTGTTGAGATCGTATGGTTAACGGATATCGATCAAACTACCGTCGATGAGTATACGCAATTTTATGGAGTGAGTGCCCCCGCATTTGTGGGCTATCTCGCATCATTGGGCATCACCAATGACGATGCCACGAACAAACCTGCTTTCGATACAATTCGTACCGCAACACTAAATAGAAAATGGTGAAAAGACATAGTTATTTAAAATAACTCAGAACTCAATTATTGGTTCTGAACGCTGGTATACCTCGGTAATTTTTTTACCATTCCAAACATATATCAAATGTGCCGCCTGCGTTGGCAGCGAAATAGCAGGGGGACGGAATGCTGCAATACATTCACCGCCGTTATGTCGAACACTGTTATAGACTAACCCCCACGAGCCAGTTTCCCGCAATTGTAATGCAAATTTTTGCGCTCTAGGGTGGTCTTCTGGTCTAGGTTTACGGTCGTGGAGAAACTTGTACTTGACCGCTCGCACATCATGCAAATGTTTTTTTACTGTCCCGATAAAAACACGCAGACTAAATTCTGTCGAGCTCAAACCAGCATCTTGAGCAATAATTTCTCGTTGGTGTACAGTTTCCCTAATCGCTGTTTCTTGTGATCGTCCCGCGTAATACATACCAAAGGTTTCATCATTAAATCGGGCCTTTTGGCCAATATGGGTAAATGCCGCCATGACGATGGTTGCCCCATGTACCGATACTCTGTCTTCTTCGAGTACTAGGTTTAGATCCCCAGCTTCTTCTAGTAGACGATCATTGGTTGCTGCGATTAGAGCCCATAATGCCCCCATCGCTTCAGGGCGGGTATGATTTTCAAACACATTAATAGGCGGGAACAGGGTAGATATGATTCGATATTGCTTTCCTGTGATCCGGGAAGTGGGCGCGAGACCTTGCGCTTTAGGTATTATCCTCTTGCCCAATCTATATACCTGCGAACACCCCCTGTGTCAGGATAGTTGTCGCCTCTAATTTTTTATTAGAGGTGGAGAAAT
>JBGMRO010000159.1:0-7855 GCA_048061555.1 Thiohalomonadales bacterium
AGGAAGTGTTTCGTTTCTGTATAAAGTCTTGGGCATCGGCACCCAGCAACTTTCTCAACGCAAGATTGGAGAGTCTCTAAGCTTACTGGGACCCATTGGCAATCATTTCAAACCCTCTAGGGATATACCTCTACTCATTGGCGGTGGCGTCGGCATACCGCCGATGATTTTCTTGGCAGAGTCGCTCACGCAGTCTGAACATTCAACCTCACCGTTCGTTATTATGGGTTCCGAAGTACCATTTCCATTCACACCTATTAAGTCTAAGCAGCCTATCGTCGGTATCGACAAAAAAACGAACGCGGCCATGCCACTACTCGAAGAATGGGGCATAGCCAATCGTTTAACAAGTAAATCCATTGTAAATAAAAGAGAGAATCTACAAGAGTCTGCGGGCTATTTCGATGGTTACGTCACTGAGTTGGCAGAATTGTGGTTAGAGGCATTAAGCCCAGAACAATTAGAACAAGTCGAGATTTTTAGCTGCGGCCCACATGCAATGTTGTCGGCGGTCTCAGACTTGGCTAATAACTACAATATTCCTTGCCAGGTATCGCTGGAAGAGTTCATGGCCTGCGCCGTCGGTGGTTGCGCAGGTTGTGTGGTTGAAGTCGCAACGCCACAGGGTCCTGCGATGAAACGTGTCTGTGTTGATGGGCCTATATTTGACTCACGCCTAGTCTTTAATAACGAATAGTTGAATAAATACTAAGATTTCTCAATAAAAAATCGCTATAATCTTAATGTGTATTTATAATGCATATTATGGGCAAAAGTTGATCTAGATCAACATATCAACCGGGCTACTTTGATCAAATAGCAAGCGGGGTCAGTAGTGAGGACTTAGAGAGTCTTTTAAACTTACTATATGTCCTTAATTAAGCTACTATTTCTATGCTTGCACGTATTTATACCATGGGTAGAACCGGTCTTAAATTTTGCAGCTGAAACAGTCTAGCGCAGAATTATAGGATGCCTCTTTATTTGCTACATTTTTATTTACTCCCCTAATTGGGACAACATTTAACTAGGAATTATATTATGAGTGATAATCTTTTTGAAAAAATTGGTGGCGAAGCTGCGGTCAATGCGGCCGTCGATATTTTTTATCGTAAAGTCTTGGCAGACGACAGAATCAATGAATTTTTTGACGGCGTCGATATGGAAGAGCAGGCAAAAAAACAAAAATCCTTTTTAACCGTTGCCTTCGGCGGCCCAAATAATTATAGCGGTCTCGATATGCGTAAAGGTCACGCCCATCTCGTAGAACGCGGACTCAATGACAGCCATTTTGATGCCGTAATGGAAAATCTAGGCGCGACGCTTGAGGAGTTAAACGTACCCGCAGATCTAATAGCCGAGGCTGCTGCGATAGCAGAGAGTACACGCACCGACGTTCTAGGACGTTAACCCACAACTAATCGCTGTATGTAAACGCTTATTATGTTACACCGATAAGTACCTTGACTCGAAGCCTTTCAGGGGCGTTTTGAGTTGTTGCGATCTCGATTAGTTATTATTGTTTTAAAATGCACCTACAATTCGACGGGCAAAAATATTGGGTAGAGTCGGATGAAACCGTGCTGGATTGCCTAATTCGGCACGGTATTCATATCCCTAACTCTTGCCGTAGTGGCATCTGCCAAACCTGCATGTTAAGAGCAACCGCAGGCCAACCGAGCCAGGACTCGCAAAAGGGTCTACGTCCATCACGCATCGAGCAAAATTATTTTCTGTCATGTAGCTGTCTGCCCGAACAGGATATGGAGATTGTATTACCCGACACCGAAAGTCTGTCGATTGCCACCACACTATCCAGTATCGAATATCTAAATACAAACACCTTACGCCTACGTTTAGCACTACCCGAGGATTATAGCTATCACGCAGGCCAATATTTGCGCCTATTTCATCCTAGCGGTGAATCGCGAAATTACTCGATCGCCAGTCAACCAGACCAAGATGAATTTTTAGAATTGCACGTTCGAATTTTACCCGGAGGCCTTATTAGCGACTGGCTAGTAGAGACGCTTCAAGTGGGTGATAAAATCGCCATCGGTGAAGCGATAGGGGATTGCTACTATATCGACGACAATCCCAAACAATCGCTACTATTGATCGGCACAGGCACCGGACTAGCGCCACTCTACGGCGTGTTACGGGATGCAATAGAAAAGCAACATCTAGGCGATATACACCTCTATCATGGTAGTTCATTAAGCGAAGGACTCTATCTGAAAGAAACACTACACAATCTAACCCATCACGCCGACCATAGTTACAATCCCTGTGCGAGTGATACGCAGGGCCAACAGGGGATACGGCAGGGTCGCTGTAATGTATTGGCACTAGAAGACCATCCAATTCTGAGTGGTTGGAGGGTATTTATATGTGGAAATCCTGCCATGGTGAAAGCGACTCAACGCGCGGTTTTTCTGGCTGGCGCATCAATGTCAGATATACTAGTCGATTCATTTTTGACGACTCGACCTACAACGACCTGATGACTCGGCGAACGACCTGACGTCGATTTTACTTTTCTTCTAAAGACCACTACTCACGTTTTAGTTTAACCTAGAATAATCAGTTGGACGGCATGTAGAGTGCGTTTTATAACATGACTAGTGAGGCGCGATGAGGCGTAATAGATTGCTATTGCAACGATTCGCAACGAAGCTAGTTATGTTAAAAAACGTGCTATACATGTCGTAGCGCTGTCACCCATTGGGGGGAGTCAGCTAATAATTGAATATTTCTTGCAAATCAACCGCTTGTTACAACAGTCAAGCGGTCAACTGATGATTTTAGGTTTAAGCACTAGTAAATCGTGTGCGCCGCATTACAAGCACGGCTATAATTGGAATAATCAAACCTACCGTCGTTACAGTAATAAACAAAAAGCCCAGTTCACTATAGTCGGCGGCGACCTGTATTTCGCCACTGCTAAGATCCTTGACTTCTCTATTGATTGTGTAAATTTGATTGATGTATTTTGTTCCCAACTGGCTAAGCGACAACGCCAGATTAGTAAACGACGCCAAGACTGCAAAGAATGTTGCTTTTAGCGCGGACGGTGCAGAATTGGCGATCCAGGCCAGCATCGGGATCATGGCAATCTGACCTAAGGGGGATTCAAGTGCCGTATCGACCAATGCAATAAAACGTGCATCCACTACGCCCCCTGTGTACGCAGCGGTAACTTCGTGCAATCCATAAAACATTCCGATAATGGGCAGGGAAAGCACAGTACTCGCGATGGTTAGAGCCACAATGATATAGGCGATAGATTTCTCTGCCATGAAACGTCTAAATACGAATACACCAAATAACGTCAAGACGCCCGCGATCAGTGATAGTACTGATAAAAATTGCTGGTCAAATTTCAACTCGTCCAACATCCACCAGGTTGCCCCCGAGCCCGTGCTTGGAATCGCACGATAAACAAAAATTATTATTGCAGTGCCTATCAAGGTATTGCGCGCCTCGGGCTTCAATACAAGCAATAATCTGTACATAAGAAACACTACGATAGCCAATGAGCCAACAAAAATTATCTCCTGAGCAAATGGCACATCACTTAGACCAATGGTCAGTGTAAATATAACGAATACCAGACTGCCCCCCAATATCCACCAGTTAGCGGGTGGTCGTTCCTCCTGCGTTTGCAGCAATTCCCAGGCTTGCTTGTGCTGGTAACCTCTTTTGCGAAGCCTTCGATAATTTTGAAAACTAAGCCAAGCCGCAAGTGCAATTCCCAGTATCGATACGAGGGGTATAAACAGGGCCATTTTATATATTTGTATATAGGTGGCGTGTTTTTGCACATCATCCATTGCCCCTACATCGTTGAACATATAGATGTTTAGTAAGGCAACCGCAATACCACCGCTAATAATGGCTACTCGACCCAGGGTCTGCATTGTCGTATGCATGCGTTTACTTACACGTCTACTTAATGGCTGGCCTTTATCATCATATCGTGGCACGGCTTCCACCGTCATCGCATCTGCCACCACATCCTGTACAACATAGCCAATAGGGGCTAGCAACACACTGACTACATACCATGCCTCTACAGACATGAGTACTTGCATGCCATTACGATCTACTAACAGCCCAATCATAATGAGCAAGCTAGCCGCAATCAAACTTGCCCCTAGCAGAACCATCAAAAATTTGTAGCGCCAAATTAAATCAACGATATGCCCCAAGGGCATTTTTAAGGCCCAAGGAATGCCTGCCCAAAAACCCAGTGCCGCCAGAAACTCCGCCGACAAACCAAGATAGTCCTTAACAAAAAAGGTCCCGACAATAGCCGTCAATCCCGAAATGCCGGCTGCCATATAGACCATCAAAGGTGGCAAGTATGAAATTCGTAATTCTCGACCAAGCTCAATTATGTTTCGGTCGAACCATTTAGTTATTTTTTCTAGCATCGTGCGTCAGGACCCAGTAGCCGTAGAACTAGCAATTATACTATATATACCCAAAGCGCTTAAGATCTACGTATAATTACATGGCGCAAATAACAAGACTTGACCCGAATGGCACTTGAGTGGTTAGATATGAAGATAATTTGATATTCAGGAATTTAGCAAATGAAAATCGGTCGAAATGATCCTTGTCCTTGCGGTAGTGGAAAAAAATATAAACATTGCTGCATATCAGTAGCACGCGCAGTAAGTAATGAATTAGGTGATTTGTTGTCAGGTCAAGAATTTAACTCAATGGAAGAGATGCAGGCAACAACAGATACCTTTATGGAAAAACAAAATCAGAAAGCACAAGATGATTTCCTTGGGTTGTCTTCTGAACAAGTTTATAAAATGCTTAATTTTGCCTTTGATACCCCCGAACTTTTTCAGTTTTCTGTCCCATTATCCATAGAACCCGACGCCCCTATTTTGATGTTGGTGGAGGGTATTATTTCGGCTATCGATGACAAAGGATTGCCGGCAACAAAAACTAAAGGCTCTCTACCCCAAAAGCTCTGCAGAGAAGTATGGAGTGATTACAGTAAATTATACGCTGATGATGATTTTTCTTCCTTTCACAAGGTCAATAAAGAAGAGGATTTTTTTGAATTGCATGTAGTGCGAATTGTACTTGAGTTGGCAGGATTTCTTCGCAAAACCAAGGGGCGCTTCTATTTGACTAAAAAGTATCAAAAAATTGCAGGCGAATCAGGGATAAAGGAACTCTACCCCATTATTTTTAGAACCTATTGCCGTGAATTTAATTGGAGCTACTGGGATCACTACAATGATGCTCCATTTATACAACAGTCATTTTTATTTACTCTGTATTTATTAAAGACGCATGGCGAGAAAATGACTTTTACTTCTATCTATGAAGATAATTTTCTACGTGCCTTTCCCATGGTGATAGATGAAATGGAAGGCTCGTCTTACTCCTCCCCAGAAGAAGATTTACGTCATTGTTATTACTCAAGGGCATGTAACCGCTTTTTAGTATTCTTGGGATTAGCGGAACTAGAAGTCATTAAGGGCGATAAATCAAATAGCAGTAGATATAAGATCAAAAAGACACCGCTTTTTGATGCTGTTATACATTTTAATTTGATAGCGTCAAAAATTGAAACGACAATTCATTCAAACGTCCACAGCTATCAATTGCACTGAGCTGTAAAATTGAGCTTTAAAAAATGATGTTGCATATTGGATTAACCTCCCGGACTCAGACTTTATACAGCAGACTGAGCAGATTACGATAACGGTAAGAGGACAAACGAGGTCAGGTCTTGTTGTTTGCTTTCTTGTTTGGCGAATTCAACATCGAAGCCACCGCTATTAAAACCACCGCCCTGACCTTACCGGTTATGCGTTTTAGGCATATGGGGTCATATCCTAACGCATAACTAACTTGCTTTATTGTTTTCTATATTCTATGCGAGTTGGACGGGGTATTCACTTAAAGACCTTTAAGCAGCTTAACGTTGTATTGTTTCATTATCGGATCAGTCGAAATGAACGTTAATTTTTCTATTTTTGCCTGAGCAATGAGCATCCGATCAAACGGATCTTTGTGAATTAAGGGCAACTCTCCAGCAAGCAGCGCGTGTTCAGCATTAATATTCAACACGCTAAATCGGTGTGAACTGAGCTCATCTACTATATTATCTGGGACCTCAAGTTTCCCTATAGATCTTTTGATGCTAATTTCCCAGACCGACGCAGAACTTACAAAGACTAAATTACTACCGTCTATAATAACGTTGCGTGCTTCATTAGGTAATGCGGGATTATTTTCCAGCGCCCATATTATTATATGGGTATCGAGAAGTAGGTTCACTGCTTGTCAGGAAAAATTTTTGAATTATAAAAGCTATCGATAATAGTGTTCTCAGAATCAGCGTTTATGATGACTTTACCCTCCCAACTACCTCCTAATTTTCTGGGGGAATCGTCTTCTTTATATGCGGATAACACGGCGACAGGCTTCCCTGCTTTACCAATAATAATTGTCTCATTATTTTCCTGCACCCGCTTTATCAAATGGGACAAATTTGCTTTCGCATCAGAAATATTGGTTATTTGCATATAGAATTCCCACTGTTAGACTATCCATACAATATAGTCTAGTCCGACCAGGTCTTGTTGTCAACGGAGAAATAGGGCAGCCATTAGCAGCTTAAGCTCTAACCCCCTGATTTTACGCCTTACAAGTACCGCCATATGTTATACAATAGATTTGACCCCTATTATATATATCATAGGCCTCGGAAATGGATGGTAGCTAGGTAGCTCTAAGTCATTCCTAGAGGGGGCCCAGGGGACGGAATTAAAGGCGAATTCAACATCTAAGTGCACCAACTCACTGTCAACGCTTAACCTCTGTCCTTACGGACAACGGAGTCCGTCTTGAATTTTTTATTAGGCTATATAGCCCCATTGTTTGAATTGTGATTGTAGCTCAGGCTCATCCTTGAATGCTTGGAAATAAATATACTCAGGAGCTAAATCAGCGCCATTTGGCCAAACAATTGTTTCTAATTCCTCATCAATTCTGAAAGATGAAAATTCGGATTTGTTTTTTAATGTTTCAAAAATTGAACCTTTTAAGGCACCACTTAGATCGGCTAAACCTTTTCGACCATTATTAAATGATACTTCAATCTTATAATCTTCAACATATTTAGCATTTGTGACATGTAAGAACATTATTTTTACTCCAGCGGTTCTATAGATTCCTAGAGGGAACCCAGGGGACGGAATTAAATAGTAAGTTAACCTTGTTATGCTTAAAACGACGCTCACCTTGTTTGTCTGTGTGTTTTGCTTAACTTACTATTTTAACTCCGTCCCCTAGATACGTACCTATATCGAGTATAGTCACCTCAAGTGATCACATTTTAAAGAGCACCTGTAAATTTTGTTCTGTAAATATAAGGTATAGCGTCAGAATGCAAATAACAAGGCCTGTCCCTGACGAATCCGCAATCATGCCGCTCGATAAAAGCGTTGACTTGCCTTCACGCCTTGCAGTCCATTCTTTTCTAATCTCAGACCATATCGTTTGAGAGCAGTCTGTGACCCCACCGCACAGCCATAAGATTGCCCGAAATCTCTTACGCCATGCAGCCATGCCTCCTCATTGATGGATAACTTTTCGAGTAACGGTTGTATGTGTGGCGGAATGGCGCCTTTTTTATCGGATCTTATGACGCGACCTGTCCAATCTATTAGGCCAAAGTAGTCGACTAATGAATACGCTATTCCGGATGCATCGGTTTGGCGTTCAGCACCGAGAAACGGATATAACGTGGTCGGTTGTTTTGATTTTTTCGGTTTTGCCTTTGCTACCTGTTGTTGTGCCTCTTTTAGCGTTTTCGCCA
>JBGMRO010000160.1:0-7836 GCA_048061555.1 Thiohalomonadales bacterium
GTAATAGTCGGCCTATTGCAAGGAATTTCAACGAAGCTATGAATAAAATAGGACGACAATAAAGCCTAAATCTTAAACACTTTGGGTCTGTTATGGATGTGATCACCGTTTCAGGCTCAAGTCTGGCAATACCGACGCAGTCCGTTATAATTAATCGATCTGAGAAAACCGACGAAAAACTAACACAAGAAGTGGAGGCCAACATCTTATGGTTGCGGCACTAGATTATGAGGCACCTATGGTATAGTCACTTTATGGCTTTGATAAAAATTACGATTAATCCTTGGCGAACCTTATTCTCTGTTTGTTTCAGCGTCAAAATAGTAATTACAATTATAGGCTTAAGCCTCACAAATTATGCGCATGCCTGGGTTTATTCCGAACATCGGGATATTGCCATACAAGCGGTTCAGAATTTAAGTAGTGAATATCGCGCAGAATTTGATCTTCTGTGGGCGATTAGCCGTAACGGATTTGAACAACAGTTGTGTGAAAGTGTCGCAGAATCCGCGCAAGAGCAGAGTGCAAATTGTATAGATTGGGCAGCATTCAGTGCGATTGCTGGTGATCATTCCTGCTCCAGCAAGGAAATGTTGGATACTATCCTAAAGGAAAAATGGCTGATTGAGATTGCCGACATTTCCGCACGACTTAAATCTGAACTTGCTATAATCCCAGTTGACAAGTATAGCAATAAGCAAGGAGCTTCAGATATTTCTGAAGCTATAATTAATAACATAGACAAGCAGGAAAATAGAGCAAAACGCTTGAATGCATTGCGTACTGCGGATACGCAGTTGTTAGTCGCGGATTCGAAATACGCAATCCGTGCGGGCTCAAATACTGCGCATTTTCTTATTGCGCGTCCATCATCAAAAACGTCAGCATCGGACTATGCGGATCTTGCATTAAGCCCCGGTTCAGAAATCAATGCAGTTGGTGTATACAGCTGGTACCATATAAAGGCGCTACAAAAAGCCGCTCGTCTTGCAAATGAACCAACGCTCACGGAAAAACAGCGGCGTACTATTACCCGCTCTATGCTAGCGGATGAGGGTTTCGCATTGCATTTTCTTGAGGATGTATTCTCATCTGGGCACGTAGCAGGAACCTGGGGCGAGGTGTCGCAACGACTGGGTACACATAACTATTACAATCAACACGGTCTTGAGGTTTACACCTGGAATCGTGATGTGCTTCCTGTGGTGCTAATGGGAGATGCGCACATGAGGCAGCAGGACAGAATTTTGGCGGCAGCAACGATTACTACGAGCTTGAAGCAAATCATTGATTTTTCACTGGGAAAAAATGTCACTCCAGCTGATATGCCTTCAACCTCTGTAAACCCCCCTGATTTTAATGTTTGTACTCATAACGAGTTTCCGCAATGGGATATCGGTAATGAATATGACCCTCTCCTCGCTAAAGCACTTGTGCATACTCCGATACCCGGTTTGGGCGACGGGTATGGTTCATTACCGCGGTTTCGTAGCGAAGTGGGACCGTTTATTGGGTTGGCAGGATCCTTAGATTTAAGAGTTGTTGACAATGGTTACTTGGATTTTCAAACGCAGAAAGGTTACATAAACGGCCTTGATCTATCATTTCGGGCCGGATTTGGTATGAATGGTGTTATGAATGAATCGGGTGATGGGCTGGTTTACTTTTCTCTTGGTTTTCGGAGCGATTCAGCGTCGAGCAATAAAATTACTGATTCATTGCAAGCAACGCAAGCGGGTTCGATTAGCGCTGCGATTCCGGCTCGCACTAGCCTTGCTTTTCGAATTCGAATGCCTTTTTATCTGTTTCCTGCTGATCTAGTTTTGTTGTCGCCACTCTATTTTTTTAACAAAACCGCCTATACCAATATGGCGGTAACAGCGGGAAATGGCGGTCTTATTCCATGGCAGCAAGGTATCGCCACCTCAGCCGGACGTTTTCAGTTTGTACTGGGACGAGAGATCGGTGTCACATTGTACGGTAGAAATAATACCGATGAAATAATCATACCTTCTGATTCAGAAGCAACATCATTTAGCATATCCCAGTTTAAATCAATTTTTTATGATTTCCCCATCTTAGAATATCGTCCATATCGATCTTTTTCGCTAAATCAGAGTTCTTCCGTAATTATTCAGTTATTTAGTAGTGCGGATGTACCAAAAAATAACAAGACTATTGCAACAAATGGTATCTCCACATCTCTGAATACAGTTTGGTCTTTTGGCCTTCGCCTGGTTTTTGACTGGCGGCATTACTAACTTGTAGAAAAACACTTAATATGAAAAGATAGTTACCCACCCTTTCAGTCTAAGGCTAGCTACGAAAGTAGCAATTCGCTCCTGCATGACCTGGCAATTACGAATGTGCGCCAGAAGCTTCCTGCAGAATGTAAGTTCATTGATCGCAGTACCCTGATCACCACGCTACGCAAATCGGTAAATTAGTACAGAATTAGTCGTTATTTATTTTTTCTAAGTGTTAATATAATCTGCCTCAAGCGAGAGGTTATTATACTGTTCTGAACCTGTCTATCAATTAAAGGAATAATTATGCAACCAAGTAATCGCCAGTTTTTCCAAGGCATTCTTTTTGTGAGTGCTATTCTTCTTGCATCCACACAAAGTCTTGCTGCCTCAAAAGCTGAAATTGATGTGCGGGTCGACGAAACATTGATACGCTTCAAAAAAGATGTTGGTGGTGCCGCCGCCTTTCTTAAGAGTGCCAAAGGTGTCCTAGTACTGCCCAAAGTTTACAAGGCAGGATTTGGTATCGGCGGCGAATACGGTGAAGGTGCTTTGCTGAAAAATAATAAGATCGTAGATTATTACAGCACCGCTGCCGCATCGTTCGGACTTCAGTTTGGGGCGCAACAAAAATCCATTATTATTATATTTCTAGACAGCAAGCAATTAGACAAATTTCAAAAGAGTGCGGGCTGGGAAGTGGGTGTGGACGGTTCGGTCGCACTTATCGAATTAGGTGCCGGTGGGACTATTGATACTAACAGTATCAAAGATCCCGTGGTGGCCTTCGTATTTGGTAATAAAGGTCTGATGTACAATTTGACCCTGGAAGGCTCTAAGTATACCAAGTTAAAAAAATAAAGCTGCCTAGAATCATTTTGTTTGTGCAGCATACCTTAGTACAAAGGAGTTCTTTAATTATGTCCATAGGGAAGGCGGCGGTTTGTTATTGCTTTATTATATTGACGAGCAATGTAGATGCCTCGACGTCTCCATCTCCTGCGCTAATAAGCCTTGATAAGGTCATACAGGCCGTCGTAGATTACTACCCTTCTATAAAAATTGCCTCGCTACAAGTCGATAAGGTCAGTCAAAATGCGATTCGGATTCGCAGTCGTCTAGGCTGGAATTTAAATGCAGGTGCGGGTGTGTCAAATTATGTCGGTTTTACCGGTAGTACAGTAAATCAGGGCGAGGTTGGCGCAAGTGTTACACGCACGCTGTCTTGGGGGGATCAATTGTCTTTCGATGCGAAGGCTATCTGGGAAGACTCTGAACGACCTTTTTTTCAGTCCTTTTCTAATCCTGGCACAGTAAGCAGTGCCGGAATCAACTATCGCCACCCCTTGCAACAGGGTAAGGGGAATGTATCTTACCATTTAGCCTTGCAAGATAACGAACAAAATATTCAAATTGCACGAGCCAGTCTTGCTAGTCTTTATAATGGTCTGGCTAGACAAATCACCTTTATTTATTTCTCGGCGGCACAGACGCTGAGTCGACTTGACAATGTGCGACAATCGATTTCGCGTACGCGACGCCTGCAAAAATTTATTAACAACCGTTTTAGTCTAGGCATTGCCGAAGACAAAGACAAACTTCAGGTCGATGCGGAGTATAAAAGCCAGGTGGCACGACTCAAGGCGTTAGACGTTATTTGGATAGAGCAACAAATAGCACTTAATCGACTCATGGGAATAAAATGGGACAAAATATTTATCACCGAATTACCTAAGTCGACCGATGCGTCGTTTAAGAATTTTACGGAATATCTTGAGCAAATTAAACACTACGACCCGCAGCTACGGCAGATCAATGCACAGATACAGCTTGCTACGAACAATATCCAATTAAGACGGGAAAAAAAACGCAATAACATGGACATCGTCATGCATTTTGGACAACAAAAACGGTCCACCGATATTACTTTTGACGGTAGTGATTATTCGGAAGTCGTAGGAGGACTTAAGCTAGAATACAAAAACGCCTTAGATAAAACGGGTAGCGATGCGGCCATATTTCAGTCTCAGCTCGATAGGGATGCCGCCCTACAGCAAAAGTACTTTCGTGAGCAAGAGCTCCACTACGACGTCGCGTCATTGTTGGCAGAATTAAAAGCAGCGCGCTTGTCGACACACGCCTATCTTGATAGTGTGAAAACTGAAAGGGCTAAGCTTACTGAGGCAGATGAGCGCTATAAACGAGGCCGTATAGATGTCGATCTTTTATTAAAATTTGAAACACAATTATCGATCGCACAATTAGCCTATTCCTTGCAGACCATAGACGTGGCGAGACGGGAGTATGTGTTATTGCGTTTGCGTGGGGAAATTTGGCGTTCGATCAGTTTGCCGGCTGCAACCGAAATATTTCCAGAAGGCAGTCAATTGCAGAAAAGCAGTGGTACGGTGAAATGAAATCGATTATTGGATTCTTAGTACAGCGGGCGTTGGTGGTCAACCTAATCTCAATATTTTTGTTGTTGTTGGGTGTCTATGCCGCATTCTCCATTAATAGAGAGGCCTTTCCTAATGTAAATCTAGATGTCATTCAGATTGATATGCGGTACCCCGGTACGTCTCCAACGGAAGTCGAACAGCTAGTTGTAACACCTATCGAGCAGGAAATTAGAAGCTTAAACGGCATAGACAAGATGGTCTCGATGTCTTTTCCCGGATCAGGACGGATAATTCTGGAGTTGGCCCCCAATGCCCCAAATCGAGACCGTATGTCTAGTGATGTCACGCTGGCCATCAATAGGGCCATCTTACCTAAAGATCTACCTTTTGATCCCGTCGTGACTGAGATCGATGGGGCGGTGTTTCCGATCATGCGTCTCGCGCTCTCCGCACCCTTAACGCCTTTGGAGCTACAGCGTTTGGCTGATCGTATAGAAAATGATTTGCTTAACATCGATGGAGTCGCGCAGATTGCCATACTCGGAGACAGAAAGGCCGAGCTACGGGTGGTGGTCGATTCCAATCGCCTGATTGAAGAGCGTATTTCGGGTGGCGAAATCGCCAGACAACTCGGCTTATGGAACCTCAATACCCCCGGTGGTGAAATCAATACGCCGACAGGCCAAAAAGTCGTGCGCGTGATAGGTCAGTTTAGTAGCGCCGAAGACGCCGCTCAATTGGTATTGCGTGCCAATGAACGCGGCGACGTGACACGCCTGGGTGATGTTGCAACTATAACCGAAACCCTGGCAAAACCTCAAACACTTTATAGTGTTAGTGGTAAACCGGGCCTGTCCATGCTGGTATTGAAAAAAACGGATGCTGACATTATCAATACCGTCGATGCGGTCAAGCAATACATGTTGAACATCCCAGCACGCTACGGAGAATCCGTTTCCGTGACTTCTTTTCAAGATTTTTCAAAATTTGCCAGGATGCGTTTGGGTGTGCTAACCAATAATGGCATGGTGGGATTATTGTTGGTATTTGTCTCGTTATTGCTTTTTCTGCGTTTTTCGGTCGCGATTACCACGACGATCGGTTTGCCCATCATTTTTATGAGTGGCCTATTTGTACTCTATCTGTCCGGTATCACGCTCAATATGTTGTCCATGATGGGCTTTATTATGGTATTGGGTATGTTGGTAGATGATGCCATCATTATAGGTGAAAACATTACCTATCATATGGAGCGCGGTTTGGCGCCAATGGAAGCTGCAACGACCGGTGCGTTGGAATTATTGGGGCCGGTGACGACAACGATAATGACAACGATTGTGGCTTTTCTACCGATGTTATTTATGAGCGGTATGATCGGAAAATTTGTAATGGCTATACCCACTGCGGTGATAGTGCTGTTATTATTTTCGTGGTTACAGTCATTCCTGATTCTACCTACCCATGTCGCACATGTTACCAATGCCAATAAACACCCGCCGGAAAGAATGTGGTTGAGTCGAGTGGAAAATTATTATGTCGAGGTGTTAAAAAGGGCGATAAAATTTCGTTGGTTGACGGTGTTACTCTCGGCGATCATATTAGTATTGATACTTGCTCTGGGTAAAACACTCTCTTTTCAATTGTTCCCACCGGCGGGTGTCGAAGAATTTATCGTTCGAGTAACAGCCAAAACGGGCACGAATATTAATAGCATGGACCAATATCTAAAGGCCATTAATACCGAAATTCGCTCCCGTATCGATGAGAAATACCTTGATGCCACGATACTAAAAAGCGGTGATATATCTATGGATAAAGGCGACCCACTGACGCAGCGCGGCAGTCGTTATGGTCAGATTCGCGCAATCTATTTACCGGCAGTAAGTCGGCCGGGGCACGATGCATTGACGGATATGTATCGCCTTGCCGACGAGATTCCAGCGCTTTTTCCTGAACTAAAAATGTCGTTTGTGGAGGTCAGACCTGGGCCGCCCGTCGGGCGAGCACTCAATGCAGAGATTTTTGCCACGGATGACAAGACACAAGCGCAGGCCGCACAGCAATTAATGGTTTTTCTTGCCACGATCCCGGGAGTCACCAACATCGACAGCGGATTGACGTCGGGTGACGATGAAGTGCATGTACAGTTTAACCGCAGCCTAGCGACGTATGCTGGCATAGATCTCGCTACCGCCTCTCGTCATATTAGAGCGGCCACAGGTGGCCTAGTCGTTTCTACCATCCGACGTGGCGCGGAAGAAATAGACGTCACTATCCGTTATGCCGCAGACGTACCCGATGAGCTGCAACGGTTAAAGCAGATCTTGATACCTAATAATCGAGATGGACTAGTCCCCTTATACAAAATTGCCACATTTGAGATCACACCGGGTTCTACGACCATACGACATAAATCAGGCGCACGTGTTGTTAATGTTGTGAGTGATGTCGATGTGAAAGTGCTAACGAGTGTTCAGCTCAACAATATTGTCCGTGACGCACAATCACAATGGTTGGCCGGACTCAATGATAAGGTGAAAATAAACTATGGTGGCGAAGAGGAAAAAAACAAAGAGTCGATTATAAGCCTGGTTATAGCCTTTGTTTTCGCCTTGATCGGTATCTTTTTTATTCTCGCGATTCAATTCAATAATCTGAGTTATCCTATTATTGTTATGTTAGCAATTCCGTTTGGCGCAATAGGAATCGTGGTCAGTTTTTTTCTGCACGACCTGTTTTGGAAACCTATGCCTCTCTCATTTATGAGTATGTTGGGCATGATCGCGTTAACGGGGGTGGTGGTGAATAGTTCGCTGATTCTGCTGGTCTTTATCCAGCGCGCCAGAATAGAGGGTATGGAAACCTTCGAGGCGATTGTACAAGCAGGCAAGCGTCGACTACGTGCAGTCTTATTGACCGCAACGACTACTGTGGTGGGATTATTGCCGACTGCGTATGGTTGGGGCGGCATGGATCCATTTGTATCACCTATGGCCTTGGCGCTTTCATGGGGATTGATGTTCGCCACCGTTATAACGCTTGTAACCATCCCGGCGGTACTCGCCATTGGTGTGGATATCAAAAAAGCCAAGGATCGTTTATGGCTTAGAATTCGACCTAACAAGCCTATTATAGCTAGGTAGTGCCCATCCACAAACGGTCTATTTCCCCAATATCTGCGTTGCGCGTAT
>JBGMRO010000161.1:0-7831 GCA_048061555.1 Thiohalomonadales bacterium
GGGTGGCGATGATGCGGGCCTACCACGAAGCCAACAACGACAATCAGCGCAATGAGATCCTCATTCCCGATGCGGCCCATGGCACTAACCCCGCCACGGCAACCATGTGTGGCTACCGTATAAAAGAGATCCCGACCCTGCCCAACGGAGACGTCGATATCGAAATACTCAAGCAGTGCGTGGGCTCACAGACCGCCGGGATAATGCTGACTAACCCCTCCACCCTAGGTGTGTTTGAAAGAAATATCCAACAGATTGCCGAGATAATTCACCAGGCCGGTGGTCTGCTATATTACGATGGCGCCAATCTCAATGCGATCTTGGGCAAGGTTAAACCCGGTGATATGGGTTTTGACGTAATACACCTGAATCTTCATAAAACCTTTTCTACACCCCATGGTGGTGGCGGACCGGGCGCCGGCCCCGTTGCAGTGAGTGAACGCCTGGCACCCTATTTACCTACACCGATAGTCTGCAAAGAGAGCAAAGGCTATCGCTGGCTAACAAAGGCAGATTGCCCAAAAAGCATCGGCCGTTTGTCGACTTTCATGGGTAACGCTGGCGTATTATTGCGCGCCTATATCTACGCTCGCTTGGTTGGACGAGAAGGCATGCCCCGTATAGCTGAATATTCTACCCTAAATGCGAATTACCTCATGGCACGGCTACAGCAAGCCGGTTTCGACCTTGCGCTACCGGAACGCAGGGCAACACACGAATTTATTGTTACCCTAAAACGTCAGGCTAGTGAATTAGGCGTAAGCACAACAGATTATGCCAAACGACTCTTAGACTATGGTTTTCATGCGCCAACCACCTATTTTCCACTGATCATTAGTGAGTGCCTGCTCATCGAACCCACCGAAACCGAAAGCAAGGACATTATTGACCTATTCGTTGAGGCCATGATAAAAATCGATCGTGAGGCCAACAATAACCCCGAACTCGTGAAATCCGCACCACATACCCTACCGGTAAGACGTCTCGATGACGTCAAGGCTGCACGTGAGCTAGACCTAGTCTGGAAGCCCACCACGACGACGCCATCAGAAATAGTCTGAGTGATGGCCAAACCCGGCAATACAGGTCTAAGGCGTATCATAAATGCGGGCGGCTATTCGATGTTAGGTCTGAAAGCTGCCTTGCGACATGAGGCGGCCTTTAGACAAGAATGCCTACTCTTTTTTATCCTGACGCCCATGGCCTTTTTTGTTGGCGATACGCCTATCGAGGTTATACTACTAATCAGCAGTCTACTGATGATATTAATCGTAGAATTACTAAACTCGGGATTAGAGGCCGTTGTAGACAGAATAGGCAGTGAACAACACGAACTATCAGGCCGAGCCAAAGATATCGGTTCGGCGGCGGTATTTGTCAGCCTACTGTTGGCGGGTTTTGTATGGCTGACATTGTTATTAACATAATAAGTTACAAAAATAATTCAAAAAAATAATTCCTTAAAGGAGAGACTATGGCGGCACTAATTTGCGGATCCTATGCCTATGATACAATCATGGTATTCAATGATAAATTCAAGCACCACATATTGCCAGATAAGGTACATATGTTAAACGTATCTTTTTTGGTGCCGGAGATGCGCCGTGAATTTGGGGGTTGCGCTGGGAACATTACCTTCAACTTGCAGTTACTCGGGGGCAAGCCGATCCCGATGGCGACCGTGGGGCACGATTTTGTTCATTACGCTGAGTGGATGAAAAAGCATAATATCAATCGTGATCACATCAAGGTCATCCAAAGCGAGTTTACCGGTCAAGCCTTTATCACCACCGACCTGGATGATAACCAAATAACTGCATTCCATCCGGGCGCGATGAATCACGCGCATGACAACAATGTCGCAGATGCCAGCGATGTCGAAATTGGCATAGTTTCACCCGATGGTCGCGATGGCATGATACAACATGCTAGCCAATTTGCCGCAGCCGATATCCCGTTCATTTTTGACCCGGGGCAAGGCCTGCCCATGTTCAATGGCGATGATCTTCAAAACTTCATACAACAAGCATCATGGGTTACGGTCAATGATTATGAAGCGGCACTAATCGTGGAACGTACCGGTGAGAGCATAGAGACATTGGCAAAAAAAGTGGAAGCATTTATTGTTACAAAAGGCCGTGAGGGTTCACAGATTTATACCCACGGTGATATTATTGACATCCCCAGCGCTACGGCCGAGCAGGTGAAAGACCCAACCGGTTGTGGTGATGCGTATCGTGCAGGTATTTTATATGGCCTAATGAACCAACTAGACTGGCCAAGTACTGGCCGGATTGCCTCCTTGATGGGCGCGATCAAGGTGGCCCATCACGGCACCCAGAACCATCAGTTTGACCGAGAACAGTTCGCGATACGATATCAAGCTAGTTTCAATCAACCCTTTCCCAATTGATAATCTGCCGGTCCTACCTATCGGTCCCAGAAGCTGTCCAACGGATGATTTTAGGATAATCCTAAAATCATCCGTTGGTAACCGTCGGTTAGTTAAAATACATGTTATCGAAAGCTGATCTATTCAGATCATAATTTCACATATTATCAACCACTTAAATCCATTTCACCATAACCCTAAATTCACTTGGTGCCGATCTTGCACCTACGCCGAGTACATTTATTAAAAAAAAAGATGCAATCAGCCTGGGCAAATCAAGCCGTTTTACCGCCACTAGTGAATATTTATGGACGACGAAACTCTCATCTCCTTCGAACCGAAACCCACTCGAAAGCGATTTAATATTCGTGAGAATATTCTTCAAGCAGGTCTCGGTCGCAGTTTGTTCATGTATTTCTTGTTGCTGGGCTTTGTCCCTTTATCGATTCTTTCCCTGATTAGTTATTACACGATCTCTAGTAATAGTACCCAATACCAATATCAGAAACTCACTAGCGTTTTACAAATTAAAAAAAATAAAATATCCAATTATTTTGGACAATTGTCCGAACAATTACGTCTTCAGTCGGAATCCCAAAATACCATAACCCTACTCAGCGAATTTCAGCAGGGGCTGGATACTAACAACGACAACCTTATTTCGTATATTGGTAGCCCCGCATGGAGTATCAGCGTCAATAAGTATGCTAAAGATTTGAGCAACTTCAGCACGAACGACGACTATATTGATATCTATTTAGTCGATAGCAACGGAAACATCGTGTATTCTGAACGAGAAGGTGAGGATTTAGGTACGAATATAAATTCTAAGCGCTATGAAAATACCCACTTTGCAAAAAGCATACGTCGTAGCCTAGAAAGCGGTCGGCCCGCTTTTTCGGACATCGCTTTTTATAAAGCCGACGGAGGAAAACCCGCCGGATTCATAGTCCATACCGTCGTCAATCAACAAGGCAAAGTCCTTGGCGTTATCGCAGGACAAATATCCTTACAGCCAGTCGAAACGATAATGTCGCATAAGGATGTTCTCGCAGAAAAAATACAAATCTACTTAGTCGGCCAAGACAGCTTTCTACGTGCCAATCGACATCGAAATGACGCCACACGCCTAACATTAAAAATGAGTAATCCGGCCATCACACATTGGACGAATAGCCTCAATTCTCGTTTCAGAAATTATTCGATAACCGCTGTATTCGCAAAAAGCTATATAAATTCTCAGCAACTTGAGGTCATGGGGAGCTACCAGGCCCTCAACATCAATGGCATCAAATGGGCACTCATCGCTGAAATCGATAAACAGCTAGCCTTACAACATGTTTACGAATTGGGTTATATTATACTCATTATACTCGTCCTGGCGATGTTACTTATTTTCGCGATGGCGCTGTTTGTCGCCCGACAAATAATAAATCCCTTATCCTGTATCACAGACTGGGCGAGGGAAATTAGTACGGGAAAACTGGATATGACCTATATCATTTCCCACGAAAAAGAAATAGATGATCTCAATAAATCAATGGTCAACATTGTCAAGAACCAACAAAAACACCGACAGGTGATACTGTCCATCGCAAGTGAAAACATACCAAGCGCATTTGCACACAAAAAAGACGACGAATTGGCGGATGCGATTAACCAACTTACCGGTAAGCTACACGGCATGTTGGACTTCACTGCCGCCATTAAGACACATGACCGTGCATACCCACAGAATCGTTGGGATGATAGTAAGGCGGTGCCAAAGACGGGTATCAATCGAATCGCAGTCAATATTTCGGCGGCATTAGCAGATGTAGAGCAGCAAAAATGGCTGGCTTCGGGTAAATTTCAACTCTTGCAATGTATGTTTCAAAACGAACGCCATGATAAGTCCATGGCGGAACTCGCCAATAATTTTATTTCGAAACTATCACGTTTCTTGGATGCCAGTGTCGGAGTCCTGTATTTAATAGGCCCAGCACTTACCCTAAAAAGACATGGTAGTTACTCGTATTCCGCACCTTTGTCTGCAAGCACTGAATTTGCGGTGGGCGAGGGGGTCATCGGACAAGCTGCCATGGGTGCAACATCGGTTCGACTAAAGACAGTACCCGATGAACATATAGACATTCGCATTGGTATTGGCAAAGTCACTGCGGATACTGTCATAATCTCTCCCTTTTTTCATGAAGATGAATTAGCGGGTGTTATTGAACTTGCGTTTATTGGCAGTCCAAAACCTAGTATAGAGGTTTTTCTAGATTCGATTAATCAACTCGCGGGCAGTATGTTCCAGGATGCGAAAACACTGGACCAACTTTTTTCACTGGCATCACAAGCATTATCACAAAATAAAATTTTGCAAAAAGACAACAAAGACCTTGAGCTTGAAAACGACAGTTTATCACAGCGAATAGAGACACAGAAAAAAGATCTATTGCTATTAAACGACGCTGCGGATAATCAGCGCATAGATTCAAGCAAAGGCGTAATCGATACAACAACGCACAACATCGACGAAAAGGCTCTCAATCTGAAAAATACTCAGTCGGCTGCAACGGCATTTGTGAGACAGGTCTCGGCTGGTCTGCGTTCGCCATTGAAGAGAATGCTGGTACTTTCACAAACACTCGCCGAGAACAAAGTGGGGAATTTGAACACAGAACAGCTTCAATCCGCCACCATGATACATCACAGCGGTAAAGATTTACTACGTTTGGTCAATGATATGTCACAATTGGTAAAACTGGAAAATGGTAGCTGTATAGTCAGAGAGAGTAATTTTCACATTGCGAATTTTTGTGAGGATCTAAAACGGGAGTTCAGCGAACGTATTCAACAAAAATCTCTTAGTATGTCAATTCATATAGATAGTACCGTACCAGAAAATATTAGTAGCGCCCCGGAAGTAATTTCCCAAATTCTACGCAATTTACTGGCGAACGCGGTAAAATATACTGCTGAGGGCTCCATTGATATCAACGTATATGTGCGCAAGACACCCACGACGCACGATGCTCTCAAAAGATCCACGGGCGCTATCGTTTTTTCGGTAGTAGACACAGGTTTAGGCATCCCCCTTGAAGAACAAAACGCGGTGTTTAACCGCTTATCACCAGGAGAAAAAATATCCTACCGAGACAGTCGTAGTGCAAACCTAAGCCTCGTTATTTCCCAACGCCTAAGTGCAGTTATCCACGCAAAAATCGAATTGCACAGCAAACGAAATCGAGGCTGTCGGTTTGATTTGACGGTAGCCTGCCAATCTATTCAATGCGAAACGGCGGCAGACCTTATACATTCAAATCCGGCTGAACAAACAGACCGGATCGACCAGACAACGCCTAGTACACTAGAGAATGACAGCGCCACAAAAACCGCTAACTTGAATGAAGCCCCAGCTCCGCTAGAAGCCATTAGCTCATTAGCAGCCATTAGCCCAGCAGAAACCATTAACTCAGCCAGTACCACGACTGTACTAGGTTCGACACCGCCAACTACACATATTCAGCCGACTGCATCGCAACCCCCAACGGAAAATAGCGTACATCAAGCGCCCCAAATGGTTAAGCCTTCTGAAACTAAAGTGCGCCGGCCGCGATCTAAGCTTATGTTAATCATCGATGACGACATAACACGAAGTAAGCATATACAGCTGATTTTACGTAAATTAGATCACTCGTGTTTTTTAACCAATAGCGGTGACAATATCGTTATGCTTGCCAAGCTGCATGACCCTATCGCTATAATGCTGAATCCAGACATGAGTAATGTAGAAGGTTTAGCGGTGCTCAACATAATCGAGGCGACTCGGGCCTTACAAAATACCCCTATCTTTTTACTACTTCCAGACGGAAAAATCACACAAACTAAACATTCTGCCAATGGCCTCGATAATGAAATAGGCAATACCCTACAAGATAAATTTTCCAATATTGTACTTAATACAGATGCGAACGTTAAAAAACTGCTAATCATCGATAACGATGACAAAATCCAGGTCTCTATTTCTGAGCTATTTTCTAATGAACTCACTCAGGTCACCATAGCCGCTAATGCAACTGATGCCTATAATATGATATTGAAAAATCGTTTTGACTGTGTCGTCTTAGGGATGGTCCTACCCGACATGCCCGGTGATCGTTTATTAGAAAAATTGGCGCTATCTAGCGAGCTCATATTGCCACCCGTCATATTTTATACTGAAATTGACCTTAGCGAATCTCAGCATCGCTGTATCTCGAAATATTCTGACTCTATTGTGTCAAAAACCGACAATTCGCTACCCACACTGCAGAAAGAAATTAGCGCCCATTTGTACGGTAGTGAATCGTCGCTACCACCCGCGATGCGCAAACGCGTAGAGATGCTTCATTCAAAACAACAATTGTTACAAGGCAAGTCTATTCTCATCGTAGACGATGACTTTCTAACGACCTACCCAATGTCGACCGCATTAAAACACTGCGGAATGTCCGTCGTTGTGACAGATAATGGAAAACACGGCTTAGATTTTTTGCAGTCCAATGGGCCATTCGACATTATATTAATGGATGTGCTATTACCAATAACAGATGGCTTAGATGCAATCAAAATGATACGGGCTATTCCCCTTTACCGTGAACTACCGATAATTGCACTCACCGCTAAGGAAAACCATAACGATCGAATAGCTTGTCTTTCTGCAGGTGCTAGTGACTATCTGACAAAGCCCATCGATAATGACAAATTATTGGCCGTCATTCAAATCTGGTTAAGCTCATCAGATACCGACGAACTTCCCAACACCGCCTAAATATTCGATTGCGTGCAGAACTTAAGCGCACACTCTGTTCAACTCTACTTGGTCTTATCCTCGTTTGTGGACGGGCACTAGATATTGAGCTGCCCCAATCCACTTCGAGAGGGACTAAAATACAAAACATCAACATGACAGGTATATTTTCTATTTGCTGCTAGAATACCTATATCACGTTTTAACTGTAGGCTCTCATTCAGGGAGGTTCGCCCTGCTGTTGCGTATCAGAGGGCAGCCCCTCTCATTGATGAATCCAGGTAGAAAATTGAGTATGAGCAGCATTCGAAGAGACCCCAATGTCGGCCTTTCAATTAACACTTTGTTAATTATCAGTTTCACCGTAGCGGCGGTTGTACCGGTAGGGCTCTTGGGGATAAAAGTCTATAACGCCGCGTGGGACAATGCCTGGCGTGAAGTAAGAGAAAAACACCAGCTATTGGCCGAAAATCTTGCCGCTCCGCTTACGATCTATGTCAGTAAACATCAGTCTGCATTGGCAATGGCGGCCGAACTTATCGCCGACCTCGAACAACGTAAGCGCACGTCAGCACAGTCCGCCACCGTTATTCTCAAAACCGTACTGAAACAGTCGCAAGGACTTAATGCAATATACTACTTTACGTCGGAAAAATCCCTAC
>JBGMRO010000162.1:0-7831 GCA_048061555.1 Thiohalomonadales bacterium
CTTGCTTTAATTTTGGCACTTGATATTGCGCCGCAATTCTTGATGTGATTAGGATCGTGACCAGTAAAAATATGAACGTCGCTAACATCAAAAAAGCAACATCAGAGAAGCTTTCGTAGATACTCGTTGATGAGTTTTGTCGCCTATCTCGCATATAAAACCTGTGTTTTTTTACATCACTACTTTGATGCACCCAAGGAGAGGTGGATTAAGCACATCGTGGTCGCATCGCAGGCGCACGTTAACGAAGTGCCGAACGGCTCTAATCAGGGTCTGATATTAAAAAGTAATTTTAATCTTGCCCACCAAGAATTATTAGCGGCTTGAATCAAGCGCACCTCTTCTCGTAAGATTTCACAATAATAGACATGGCGCTTAATGACTTCCTGTAGTGAAGTATGCTCGCCTTCACCCTCAGTTTTTTCACTGAATATCTTTAAATCATCCCGAAACTCATTCATAGCGATTCGTGATGCATTAAAAGCGACCGCAATCTGCCCAATACTGGATTCTAAATCCCGCATTTCCTTATTCAGAATACGCGCTTCACGACTCAATGAAGGTTTATAGTCCGCCGAACAGTAGACTAAGCATATCCCCATAAGCATATCGTATAATGAATTTACACCATTCTCGATAATTTTTCCAAATACGCGTAGCACGACACCACCCAGGACTGCGCCTAGTAAGGTCGTGTAAAAAGCCGTGCCCATGCCTCCCATAGCCTTTTGCAGGCCCTGCATTAACATGGATTGGTCATGGCCAAGCGAATCCAAGGCATTCGTCAATCCGGTTAGGGTCATGGTCAAACCCATCACCGTCCCGATGAGTCCCAGGGTAATCAAAATATTGCCTACAAAGTCGATAGCATGACTAATGCGTTGCAGTACCGCGAGCTCTACATTCGCCAACAACTCTACATCTGGGTGACCATCTGCACTAAGCGTGGTATGAATTGCCTTAAAAAACCGAAATACGACTCGTTTCTCGGATTTCGACGACTCCATTATTTTTTGTAGGCCACCACTTTTAGCGTACTCCCCCAGCAACATTAACTGAATACCTTCTTTGGTAATAGTCAATGTCACTAGCAGGCTGCCAAAAAATGCCAATACAAATAAGAACATGATAATCCACGTTATTTTACTGGGATCATCCTCGATAAAGATCCAGACTTTGGCATCAACGTAAAGACTAAAGTAGATAACAATAGTAACGAAGGCCCAACAAGACCAGAGTATAAGAGTTCGATACGGATTTAATTTCATTATATTTTTTTTAAAATCCACTAAAATATGCAGGGCAAAACTGAAACCCCTAAGCGGGCATGGTGGCCCGCTCTTTCTACGGTCGACCTGACTGCATATATACAAAGCCCCTTCCCAAAGCCGTTATTAGAGTGCATTCTACGAGTAAAAACCACAGCCAGCAACAACTTAGATTCCAAAACGATTTAGAAATGTGTACAATGTATACTAAAATAGTCACCTATTAGCATGCAGCCTACGATTCTAATAATAAATAGTATTAGGTGCATACAAGAGGGTGAGGCAGGATCCCGGGGGGGCTATGAGAGAGATAGATTCAGCACGTATGACTTGGATACTCAGTATCACGGCCTTCATTGCGATTGCTATTTTTCTCTATGTCGTTTCAGCTATTTTTCGACTAGATTGGGTTCGATACGATTCAGTGGAACGTGAATGGCGTCTTGAGTCCTTATTATGTGACAAGCAAAAACCACATACGGTGATACGTTTCTACCGCACAAGCCTCAACGACCCTGATTTTCCGATGCACTTTAACGCCAATTGGTATGAGTATCTTTCTCAACAACAACAAACAGTCACCATTAAACGCAAACTGGTCGGATATCTACCGGAATGGGACTACGGAATTATCGTACCTCTCACCATCGCGGGTAAGAAAGTCAACCATCGATCGATAATCCCCCCTGAACAGACGCTCGATTGCAAATTCGATAGCGATGCAGGTATGATTCGCAAGACGACTTCCTCACCGCGCAGGATGCGTTGATGCATTCATCCATAACAATGATTTTTCTAGATGCAAACGGCTAGAATACTTTTTTGTCACTGATATGCCCTTAACACATCACACCGCAAGATTTAGCCATAAGGACACATCTTAATTACTGATTTAGCACTCAAATCCAATATATTTTCTGCATTTATGATAATCAGTGTTGGATATATAGTTGGCGCTTTGGAATCGATTCATGGTAGAGTGGAAACTCGATTTTTTCATTTAGTAACCACTCTGGTAGACGAAAGTAATGATACATAAAGCCCCTAATGATATTCAGGTCGATGTCGAGACAAATTATATAGAAGACCAATCCTCGCCTGACAATAACCGATTTGTTTTCGCCTATACGATTACGATACGTAATGAAGGTGACACACCTGCGAAATTGCTCACGCGCCATT
The DNA here is from genome assembly GCA_048061555.1 of Thiohalomonadales bacterium. Classification (GTDB taxonomy): domain Bacteria; phylum Pseudomonadota; class Gammaproteobacteria; order SZUA-152; family SZUA-152; genus JBGMRO01. The sequence goes on from JBGMRO010000162.1 coordinate 2,451, forward strand.
GGATTATTAACGACGCAAATGGAAATGTGCAAGAAGTCCACGGTGAGGGTGTAGTCGGAGAACAACCGTATATCAACCCTGGAGATTTTTTTGAATATACCAGTGGTACAGTAATAGAAACTCCGGTAGGTAGCATGCATGGCAGTTACCAAATGCTTTCTCAAGATGGTAAGCCATTTGATGCACAAATTCCGACGTTCACTTTATCTCAACCCAATATATTGCAATAGTTTTACGACAGTATTTTTAGCATTTGCGTGATTTATTATAAAAACAGGCTAAATTACAGCCACGACGGGTAAAAAACGTCTCAAGTGTCCAGAATTAAGTCGGCTATAATTTGGTGCAAGTAGCGACTACAATAATAAGACAAGAAAAATCTACGATCAGCCGACCCTGCTGAAAGGTTGGTTTCGACAAATCGTGCTGCAGAAATCAACGATATGAAACCGAACTGCCTATTTCCCGATGCATTATTAAAGCTACTTTTGCTACTTTTCCTGCAACTTATATTTCAAACAGGTGTTTTCGCGCGAGAGTACGTGCCTACTGCTTTTATACAGGTCGGATTAGGTTTAGGGCTGGATGTTTTTTCATCATCGGATATTGATGACACGTTAAAACCCGGTGACGCGATAAATGGCATCGGAATACAGCTCGGTGGACAGCTACATTTAGGTATCAGCAATATTATTGCGGTTGAGTATCAACAGCGTCTAATGGGGGGCTCGCATGACATAAAAAACAATACGACAGCTGGCGTCGATCAATCCATGGACTATGAATATGAACTATTTTTGATTAAATTAAATCCCTTTCCCGGTGGTTACACCGATGACAGCGAACCTTTTTACCTAGTTTATGGTACTGGAAAATTCGAATACTTCGGCACTAACGAGTATTGCTGGGAAGGCGATGCTACTGTGTATGGGTTGGAATGGGCTATAATGGAATACCGATCTGCCTACCGCTACGGGCTAAAGTATATAACGCCTAAGCTAGATTACTGCGGATCAGCGGATATCCCCCCCGAAAAAATATTTAACGGCGAAATTTTTATGATGGACATCAGCATTTCATTTGGCATGTGAGTCCTAAGAGAAACCAACGTAACCGTGCTACAGCCACTGCCCGTGTCAAGACACTACGAGATCCCGTTATTCGCGCGGTATCGCAATTGAGGCAAAGCACTATTAACTGGTTACAAATCGACCAAACCACCATTTACTGTGAAAGTTCATAAGTGTCGCGTCTTGCATATCGATTGATGGAGCTTAAATAGTGTCCGTCCACAAACGAGGATATTTCTTCAAGATCAAGGCGCATCGAATTTTTAAAGCGCAGCATATACTAATATGTGAGCATTTAAAAAATCGACGCAACGCAGATATTGGAGAAATAGACCGTTTGTGGATGGGCACTAAATCGAGATATTAATACCCAGATTGATAGTCGCCACATCGAAATCGTTATCACTGCTAGCCGATTGCACTTGCAATACTTCAAACTGAAGGGTCAATGTCTTATTTAGAAAAAAAGTCGTTCCCAATCCGTAAGAGATACCCGTAGTAGAATCACTATCTAGCGCAGTCAATGCCGGGCCGGTTTGCGCCGCAGCATAACCTAGCAGTCCATAGAGACCGAAAATTCCTGCATTAAAAAATTCAGCACGTGCATAAATGCCTAATATAGTTTCCATTTCAAGTTCGACTTCCGCCAGCGCACCATTGATAGTCGCATTCGTATTATCAGACATCACTCCCATGGCTAAGTGACTTTCAAAACCAAACTTAATAACGCCCTCAGGAATAAGAACCATCCCAAAACGACCTCTGATCATTAAAGGCGAGCCACTAACCTGCGGCAGATCCAACATCGCCTGACTAACATCGAAACCAATATAGGCGTTATCGTCTGCTCATACCGAAGAAAAAAGCAATAGCCCCAATATAGAAATAATACCGAAATAAACTTTACGATTCACGACTAACCTCTTAATTTTAGCGATCCTGATATTTTAATCGTTTGTTTATAGCAACATTTACGGCAGTGCAGGCACTGTCTTCTTGCAATAACTATATTGCAATAGCTATAACCCGGGCTGCAACAATCGATTCATTTCCCAATAGCTGGTCAAACGATATTGTTTATTGTTATCAAGCACCAATAACGCGGGTACGCTAGTGACATGTAATATTGTTTTCGCGGTTTTGGTATTGATTTCTACTATCGATTTAGCCTTGCGATAGGCCTCCGAGCCCCTATCTAATTCTCCTTCATTACTCAACCCTGTTAGCATATCAAGATATTCACCGTCACCAATGACGTACCCTGAACTCTGCACAAGCCGCGACTCTGAAACACGGGTATCACGTAGCGATTCTTCTATGGATTCCAAATAGGCGACCTGCCTAATCTCGATTTGAATTCTACCGTCTTTAATCAGCTCCCGCGCATAAGTGATTAACCTATGGCAATGCGGGCACCGGCTATCCACAAAAGCAATAAGCTTAGTCTGAGCTGTCGGACTTCCTAATAGTAAACCACTACCTGGCAAATCGATTTTGCTATAACGGTGTACTGCTAAGCTTCCATTTGCCAACCAAGTATTGCCACGTATAATAAGCGTCCCCTGGCATATACTCATCCATGCAATGATGCGCATGGTGGAAAGATTTTTACGACCTGGCTTCAGAAATTTCGCATAGGCCTCGAGCTGATATAAATCTGGGCTGATCGGTACATGCGATTCGTCATATAGCGTTAAGTCAACAGCCCCGAACTCTAAGTGAAGTTGTTTTGTGGCCAACTCGTGAAACAAACCATTAATTTTTGACTCTTCGATAGGTCGTTCACAAATATTAATTTGCTGCGATGTATTGGTATTGGCCTCTAGTTGAGTAGCAATAAGAAATGTAATCACGACTAATAATATTAATTTATGCATCACTAGCATCACACCTGAATATTGCTTACTGTGTATCAACCGATGGATCAAGTTCAATTATCGATGTAGATGGATAGTCATCAGGTGTGGGCTCAGCCATTACATCCATGGACGATAATTGCATTATTGAGGCGAGAACGGGGTCAAGTGCTTCGATATGTTTCCCAACAATGTCATAACGCCATCCTCGCTTAAGTTTTTCATTCGGCTGCCCGGCTACTAGGGCTTCAATATCTTTCCGAGACGAAATTAGTGGTGCGGTCACGTTATATTGCGTCGCGGCTTCTTTTATTATCGCCATAATCTCCTTAATTTGTTTCAGCTGCACCGCGCTAAAATCAGTGCGACCTTTAGATTTCGGCCACCTTTCGGGGGCAATTTTTTTCGCTGCTGCGATGCACTGTAGAATAGAATGTACATTCTTTTCTACAAATGTAGCCGTCGAAGTCACTTGAAAAGAATTTTTGCTTACATTTTCAGATAATATATTTTTTATCTCAGACTCATCGCTCGGTCGCCGATTAGCGAGATCTATTAATGACTGATCTGATAATACCCAACGCCTTGGTAGGTCTCTATTTATCGCACAATCTTCACGCCAAATAGACAGTGATTGCAAAACTGCGAGCGATATCCCTTGCAGGTGTTGCCCGTGTTTTACACGCTGCCAAAGTTTGTCTTTGGGTTTATCGATTAAACCTACATCACTTAGACTGCGTAAATCTTCATAGACCCAGCCTACACGCTGCAATTCTTGCAGCCTCTCTCGCTGCTGCTGATAAATCGAGTGTAGATAACGCACATCATCCGCCGCATACGCACGTTGTCGATCGTTCAAGGGCCGCCTACTCCAGTCCGTTCGTGTTTCAGTCTTGGCTAAGCTTACCCCTAATACTGCATCGACTAAGGCCGCATAGCCAATTTGCTCACCGTGCCCAAGAAATGTCGCCGCAACTTGAGTATCATAGATATTTTGAGGCAGGTTCTTTCTAATATCATAAAAGACTTCTAAATCTTGCCGAGCTGAATGGAATATTTTACAAATGTCAGGGTCATAAATTATGTCCAAGACTGCATCGATGTTATCGAGCGTGAGGGGGTCTATGCAGGCGATGAGCCCATTACCACTAATTTGGATAAGACATAGCTGGGCATAATAGGTCTTTTCGCGCAGGAATTCCGTATCAACGCCTATGACGTCTGCCTGGCGAAACAGCAAACATACCTCCTGCAAAGATTTTTTATTGTCTACGTACACGACTTCCATAGAGGGAATTATCTCCTCTATGGAAGCAATTTAACAGTGGAATCTCGTCAACTATTAGCTTGACATATGAATATTTTTATAGTCCGTGGGTAATACGCGCGACTAGATATCTTGATTTCAACTATTAAGCTAGAATAGAGAAATAATCAGTGACTTAGCATAATCCTAACACATCAGTTGAATCTACTGCTGTGTTAGGATAATTTCAATAATGACTTTGTCAGCCTCTATCTGCCTCTACTAAACTGCAAAAATTTAATAATGTTAACCTTCATAAAGCTATTTCTTGATATTTGCCAATTTAAACGAAACCCGCAGGACATACCGTCCTCTAATATCTTGAGAAATTTGGCATTGTTGTGGTACATACTGATTAGTATTTTTGTCTCTTCCATACACGAAACACTACCCTTCACCTTTATTACGGTATTAATTGATACCTCACTAATGCTGATTCTGGCTTATACGAGCCTTTGGATAAGCGGACACAACGAACGCGCGATACAAACCGTCACAGCACTGGCCGGCACTGGGGGTATTTTTATGCTTGCTAGCGCCCCATTTTCAATTTGGCTGTTAAACGTGCCTACCGGGGAATCTAGTATCAGCCTATTGTTTTTAACTGCATTAATGTTTTGGAATGTCGCGGTAATTGGGCATATATTACGCCACGCATTGGGCATACCGATTTGGGCCGGTTTCACTATCGCCATTATCTACACCATGATTTACTATCGAGTCGTAGGTGCATTAATTGTCACGGGATCCAATTAACGTAGTTTCTATGTTCGTTACCTAGATAATGGTGGAATCTATGCTTAATCTTAGGAGTAACGAATTGATTCATCCTAAATCCAGCAATTGGGGCTGCCATGAGAAGGGCCGTGGCCTCTTCATCCAATCGGTGAGTCTATTTATACAACAATGTAATAAAGACATTAGACCATTTAGGCACGGTCAACTGCGGAACCTAAGTTCTACATTAAATAATACGCTATGCTTTTTGAGGCATTTATCGCCTTTCTTTCACTAAGGTTTATTATGCATATACATATATTAGGCATTTGTGGCACATTTATGGGCGGTATAGCACTGTTAGCCCGCGAGATGGGCATGGAGGTCAGCGGCTCAGACAGTAATGTCTACCCTCCCATGAGCACTCAATTA
>JBGMRO010000163.1:0-2309 GCA_048061555.1 Thiohalomonadales bacterium
CTCAACTATTCTATTAGCGCATGCGAAGCAGACGCAGACAAACACTGTCAATACATGCAAGCGGGCGAAGGCCGTATTATTGGTTGCCTCAAGTACAATGAGTCCAAAATCAGCAAGGCATGTATTTCTGCGTTAAAGGAAACTGGTTTTTGGGATAAGGCCGTGAAATAAATGGAATTAAACTCTGTTTCGATCGTTTGGATAAGAATATTCAGGATTAGATTACGTTAGGCATCTTCATGACTATATCTAATAATATTAAAATTTTCACTTTCGGATGGTGCTTGAAAAAATTTAGTTAATGCGTCGAATTCTGAATCTGAGGTAAATGCGGTTCCATCTGGTTTATCTTTACTTCTTTCTCTTAATTGACGCTTACAAGTTTCATTACTGACATCAATAAAGTGAAGGGTATGAGCAACACTAGCCTTTTGATAAATGTTACGAAACCAATTACGTTGTTCTATTGTATTTCCTGGAAAATCTAAAACAACTGATACACCCTGTGAAAGTACTGACTCTATATGCTTAGAACAAATGTTTTTCAAACGCGTTGAGTATTCAACGTAACCGGCAATATCAATAATTTCGCCAGGATAAAGATTAATAAGCCAATCATCTTCGCTTACTAATATAGCCTTTTCTTTTTTTGCCAGATCTTTTGCTAAAGTCGATTTACCAGCAGCCATTTTTCCACAAAAAAAATGTAATGTAACTTCCATAGTTAATATTTTCTTATCCATTATTTGATATGTATGCCTCAACATTGAAATAACCGGCGTATTTTTTGTTAGAAATTTCTACTTACCTGGCGCTCTGCCAAAAAAAGATTTTTTTTCAGAAATATCTGATTCAATTGTACCAAGGCGAACTCTTATACTTTCTGGTTTTGATTTGTTTTTGCTAAGAATGGGTGATCCACAATGCTTACAGAAATATTTAATTTGTCCAGGGTTAGATTCATATCCCGTCAAATCATTACGGCCTGAAACAATATTGAATTCATTTTTGTCCAAATTTCCATTTGTAGCAAAGGCGCTTCCTTGAGCTTTCCTGCATTTGGAGCAATGGCAGTATATAATATTCCCTATTTCGCCTGTTATTTCAAAGCGCACCGCGTCTCTTTGCGGCGTCAGTGTTAAATTGCTGGTGACGCCGAATTTTCATCAGGCACGATCTCCGGTAAATCTGTGTCGCCAAAATCGATACTTTCCTGAGACAAAAGAGTAGTAATTTGTCCTCTATGATGAATTTGATGTAGGAATACATGTAATATTAAATCACCAAACCTTTTACTATGAGCTTCACCTTTAAAATTAGTATACTGAAGTGAATCTTTTAGATCGTCCTCCTTTAATTCATTGCACCATTCTATAATTACTCGATCCAACATTGATCTTTCTTCCTTGAAAGAAACCAGATCACCAAAAAGAATCGCATTTAATTCTTTTGGAATTTTTAATCCGCTTATTGGTTTCAACGAAACATAAGCACTTGAGTGGGCCGAAAATCTCTCTAGCCACAAAATATCTCCATTCAATATATGATTCAAAGTACCTACGACCGAACTAAAAAATGCACCCTTATTCTCATTAAACGAATCAATTGATAAACTTTCTGATGCTTCAATTATTCGTTCATTCATAAGCCGATTATACTTAGCCAGTAATATCAACTGTGACTTTTCACTCACTAATTTAATTCTCCAATATCTGTAGTTTTACTTGGCATAACTAAATATAAACACCCCAAATTAACTATTAGTACACCTTGCATGTCGTCTAATCTGGGCTATTTTATTTAATTATGTAGATCGCCCATCTGGCTCGGTTAAAATACAAGTCCAGTTTAATAAAAAACCCACCCCACTGTAAGTATATATTGTCTTTTAACTATGCGTTATTGTATAGCACTTCACGCTGGGAATTGTACTTATTGTATGATTTCGCGTCATGATATTAATTTACTCAAGTTAGGTATAGCGCTATGGCCACACCTCAAACCGAATTAATTTTACCTAAACAGAATCAATCTATCGGCTATTTTTTAGGTTTTCTAGCCGTAGCGGCTTTCAGTGCCACCCTACCAGCAACCCGTATAGCCGTACATTATTTCGACCCGAGTTGGGTCGGTCTTGGGCGATCGTTATTGGCCTCCATACCCGCTTTATTGCTTCTCGCCGTGGCTCGGCAGGCACTTCCCACGAGACATCAGTTTGTTCGCCTCGGCGTCGTCGCCGCAGGTGTCGTCATCGGCTTTCCGCTGTTTTCTTCCTGGGCAATGCAGGCTTTACCTGCGGCACATGCGGG
>JBGMRO010000163.1:2409-7822 GCA_048061555.1 Thiohalomonadales bacterium
GGAGAACTCGGTGCCTGGCAGGTGATTTGCTGGGCCTTGATTATTGCAACACCATTAAATTTACTGGTACTACTGCTAGGCGTTTATAATTCAGACACCATCGAGCAAGCCTTGACGACACTATACTCAGTCCCTTGGCAAGCGTGGGCTAGTTTCACCTATGTATCTCTGGTTAGTCAATTATTGGCCTTTTTTTTATGGTACAAGGCCTTAGACATGGGGGGAATCGTCAAAGTCAGTCAGATACAATCACTGCAACCCTTTATGACCATATTCATCTCAATGTTGATACTGCATGAGTCTATCTCACTGTTATCGATTGTATTTTGTTTCGCAGTGGTGCTCACGGTAATAATCGGACGTAAGATGCCAGTTTATTCTCAGTAACGAAGTCTGACCACGCACACATAACTTTAGAAGCGTATGATGACCTTATTCATAATGAGGAAGCATTGAAATGGGCAAACAATATTCTGAGATTCCCGACAAACTCAAGCTATTCATAGAGGCGCAAAAATTATTTTTTGTCGGTACAGCGACCGCCGATAGTCGGGTAAATATTTCGCCAAAAGGCATGGATTCCTTGCGGGTATTAGATAAAAATCGAATTGTGTGGCTCAATGTAACCGGCAGTGGTAACGAAACATCGGCGCATATTCAAGAATTATCTCGAATGACCATAATGTTTGCCGCTTTCAAGGGTAACCCAATGATTCTACGCGTCTATGGGAATGCAAAGGTAATCCACAAAAATGACCCTGACTGGCATGAGCTGCTATCGTTATTTAATCCCATCCCTGGTGCAAGGCAAATTTTCGATCTCGACGTCAATCTTGTACAGACTTCTTGTGGTATGGCAGTACCCTTCTATGAGCACATAGAAGAAAGAGGTCAGCTTAATCAATGGGCCCTAAAAAAAGGTGAGGAAGGCCTGAAGGAATATTGGCAAAAGGAAAATCAAGTAAGCCTAGACGGTAAACCGTCGAATATCATGCGAAAAAATACCTAGTGAATAAGTGATTACTCAGGAGTGCTAATCATGATCTTTAAAAAACTGCTACTAGCTTCTCTTTTCATTTTTCTATTGTGCTGTAGTTTTATAGTATTTGCCAAGGACACCGATGAGGCGGGTATTATTCAATTTCGCAGCTTGTCACTGTCTACCGCAAAACAGGCCAGTTGGGGAGCCATAACGGCCTGTAGAAAACAGGGTTATTCAGTCGCGGTGGCGATTGTCGATCGAGGTGGAAATTTGCAAGCATTTTTCCGTGATCGCCTTGCGGGTCCGCATACTGTGGAAACGGCTATACGAAAAGCCTGGACTGCAAATAGCTTCCGGCAGTCAACTGCAGAGCTTGCAGTATTTCTGAAAAAAGGTCGTATTCCTCAACAAGTACAACACAATCCTGGAGCATTGCTTGTAGGGGGCGGCGAGTTAATTTGGTCCGGTGGACAAATCATTGGCGGAATTGGCGTATCGGGTGCACCGCCAGGAAAATCAGAAGGCGATAGCATAGATGGAACATGCGCAAAAGCCGGATTAGATGCCATTCAAGATATATTGGATTTTGCTGAATAATTTTTCGGAGAAAAGATATCTACAAATACGTCTGAAGGAACGAGCTCTCTTTGCTTAAGCCAGCCGCGACTCAATTATATTCAAACTGTCCACGTCGTATTTGGGCGCCACGCCACATGGCATATAAAACAGGGATGAGTACCATGGATACTAAGGGTGCGGTAATCATTCCACCCAACATCGGGGCCGCGATTCGTTGCATGACTTCAGACCCGGTGCCAGTCCCTGTCATTATAGGAAATAGGCCGGCGAGTACGACCGCAGCGGTCATGGCCTTGGGCCTAACCCGCATCACCGCGCCCTCAATAATGGCGTCTCGTAATTGTTGATGGGTCTTCGGTTTTCGCTCGTTATACGCTTGATCCAGATAGACTAACATGACTACGCCAAACTCCGCGGCTATCCCAGCCAAAGCTATTAATCCCACCGCTACCGCTACAGATAAATTATAACCCAGCATATCCACGAACCAAAACGCCCCTACCAGTGCTAATGGCACCGCGAACATAACCATTAGGGATTCTGCGAAATTTTTAAAATTTAAATAGAGCAAAAGCAATATAATGATTAATGTGACCGGCACAACGTACTTCAGTTTTTTTTCTGCACGTAACATATATTCATATTGACCCGACCATCCCAATGAGTAGCCCGGTGGTAGTTTTACCTTTTCCGCCACTATTTTTTTGGCATCTTTTACGTAGCTACCCAAATCGCGACCTTCAATATCGACATAGATCCAACCGGCCAGTCGCGCGTTTTCACTCTTCACCATACCGGGCCCATCGACAATGGTTATATCGGCGACTTCACTAAGCGGAATATAAGCGTTGTCTTTAGTGATGAGCGGCAACTGAAGTAGTTTCTCAATCGAATCACGGACATTGCGCGGATAGCGCAGATTGACTGGATATCGCTCTAGACCTTCAATGGTCTGAGTCACGTTCTCGCCACCCACGGCCTTTGAAATAATGTCCTGTACGTCAGCGATGTTTAGTCCTAAACGGGCCGCTGCTCGACGCTTAATTTGTATATCGATATAACGCCCACCCGCGACCCGTTCTGCATATACCGACCGAGTACCTGGAATCTCTCTTATTATTTTTTCGATTTCTTCACCGATGGCCTGTATGATTTTCAGGTCCTGGCCGGTCACTTTGATACCTACGGGAGTCTTTATACCCGTTGAAATCATATCGATGCGTGTTTTTATCGGCATCACCCAGGCATTGGTCAAACCAGGCAATTTCACCGTACGGTCCAGCTCTGCGATCAAACGCTGGGTTGTCATTCCGAGCCGCCATTCACTCTTTGGCTTTAATTGGATAATGGTCTCTATCATAGTCAAGGGTGCGGGGTCGGTAGCAGTTTCGGCCCGCCCTACTTTGCCAAAGACAGTACGAACTTCTGGGATAGTCTTTATAAGTCGATCGGTAATTTGTAATAATTCACCCGCTTTACCAACGGAGACTCCGGTGAAGGTGGTCGGCATATACATCAAATCACCCTCATCGAGTGAAGGCATAAACTCTGACCCTAAGCGTTGCAGCGGTATGTAGGCACTTGCAACGATCAGCAATGCCATCGATACGGTAAATACCGGAAACTTCAACACAAAATGTATTACCGGCCTATACATCGCGACAAGCATACGATTCAGGGGGTTTTTATCTGCTGCGGTGATTCTCCCTCGTACGAAATAACCCATTAATACGGGCATTAAGGTAATAGACAATAATGCCGCAGCCGCCATGGAAAATGTTTTGGTAAACGCCAGAGGCGAAAAAAGTTTGCCTTCTTGCGCCTCCAGTGAGAATACGGGTAAAAAACTTAAGGTTATAATCAGTAGGGAAAAGAAAAGGGCCGGTCCAACCTCAACTGACGCCTTGCGGACGATATCCCAATGCGCTAAGTGCTGGTTACCTGCTTTCGTCATATGTCTATGGGCGTTTTCCACCATCACTATTGACGCATCGACCATCGCACCGACTGCGATAGCGATACCACCCAGAGACATGATATTGGCTGTCACCCCTTTCCATTCCATCACGATAAACGCGGTTAGAATACCCAATGGCAGAATGACAATAGCGACTAAAGCCGAACGAAGGTGAAATAGGAAAACAAAACATACAATAGCAACAACAAAAAACTCCTCCGCCAATTTATCCCGTAAATTAAATACCGCACGCATAATCAAACCCGAGCGGTCATAGGTCTCTATCAACTCCACTCCGTCGGGTAAACTCATTCGCAACTCTTCTATTTTTTCTTTTACGGCTGCAATCGTATTTAGTGCATTTTCACCCCAACGCATGACAACGATTCCGCCGACGACTTCGCCTTTACCGTTAAGATCCGCGATGCCGCGGCGCATTTGTGGCCCAATGTTGATGTCTGCGATGTCACCCAGCAATACGGGAGTGCCATTTACGGTATTGCTAATGGGTATTAGCTTAAGATCGTCGATACCTTTAATATACCCACGTGCGCGCACCATGTATTCTGCTTCGGCAATTTCAATGACCGAACCACCGACTTCCTGATTGGCCCTTTTTATCGCCTCGCTAATTTTCGACAGTGGAATTGAGAAGGCGCGCAAACGATCCGGGTCGACTACCACTTGATATTGCTTGACCATGCCACCAACCGTGGCCACTTCCGAGACGCCTGCCACGGTTTGTAATTCATAGCGTAAAAACCAATCCTGTAGGCTTCGCAATTGCGATAAGTCGTGTTGCCCACTTCGATCGACCAGGGCATATTGATAAATCCAACCGACGCCGGTGGCATCGGGCCCCAAACTTGGCCTAACGGAGGCGGGCAGACTACCCGCAACTTGATTTAAATATTCCAGTACCCGCGATCGAGCCCAATAAATATCGATACCCTCTTCGAATATGACATAGACATAAGAGTCGGCAAAAAAGGAATAACCCCGTACTGCGGTAGTGCCGGGCACCGATAACATCGCCGAGGTAATGGGATAGGTCACCTGATCCTCAACCACTTGCGGTGCCTGACCGGGATAGCTTGTCTTAATGATGATTTGCAGATCAGAAAGATCCGGGATGGCATCTAGCGAGGTATTTTTGGCTGCAAACAGCCCCCAGAAGGTGAGCAGCACCGATAATATCAATATCAGTACACGATTATCGATAGACCAACGTATTATATTTGCAATCAATGTATTACCTGAGGACCCTATAGGGCGATATATCCGATGTAAGGGCTATAAAATCGACAAAGCCACATCAAAACACCACCGGAAATAGATTTATTATTTTATTTACTCGTTAGTCCTAATAGTAAGGAATTTGGCGACATTTTACGAAAATATTTACAGTCTCGCCCTTTACTACCCATATAGATAATAAGTGAATCCATTTTCTCAAAAAAAATGTCATTATGCCGTTTCTTACCAAAATTAGGGTAGTAATACGGCTCGCATTCAAGTTCAGGGCGATGTGGGCAGAAAATCAGCACCACCCACGCTGATTGTAGCAACTAAGCAATGGTTATTATCATACAATTTCCCGCCAGTGCGTAGTATTAAGCTCAGCAACTGAAAAGTTACCCGTAGATAGTTGTATATTGCGTGGAGAGCATATAGCCCATTGTTTTCATTAAAAACAGCAGTAAATTTCGACCCTGGAAGAATTTCGATTACGTCACCGACAGCCCATAATAAGGTAGATAACCCAAATATGATATTGCAAATTCACTCGCCTTACCTTAGGCTATGCCCGACCATCATGGTCAAGTATTGTACACTAGACTAGTGCCCGTCCACAAACGAGGATATTTTTCCAAGATCAAGGCGCACGAATTTTT
>JBGMRO010000164.1:0-5786 GCA_048061555.1 Thiohalomonadales bacterium
AAGCTACGACGGTGATCGTTGCGATAATGCCAAGGCTAATCAGGATTTCAAGTAGGGAGAATCCAGTCAGCCGGGAAGGGGAAACGGTATGCAACATTCTGCGGGCCTTACGTCTAATAACAACGCCTATTCTACGTGGATGCCTGGTTAATTGGCATACGTAGTTTGACCGGTTATCGTCGAATTTGCACCGTTGGTCAGAATTTGAGCCGTAGATCAGTATTGTTAGGACGCTAGGCTAGTTCCTAGAACCTAGAACCTAGATCCTAGAACCTAGATCCTAGAACTTTTGGCACTACAGTTATTTTGTTATAAATTGACCCACCATGGATTGAAGCCGGGTCGCCATATTTTGCAATGTGGACAATTGCTCGCTAATTTGTCCTCCCACCGTAGCGGTGGATCGAGACGTCTCTCGAATACCCGTCAGATTGCGATTGACCTCTTCCACCGCTTGACCCTGTTCCTTCGCTGCCGTGGCTATCTGTGTGTTCATGGCGGTTACCGTGGTTACCGCTGTGGTGATTTCTTTTAATTGATCACCCACCTCACTGGCGAGTTTGACACTGGTTTCGGCTCGACCTCGACTCTGATCCATAGCCAAGACGACCTGTTCGGTGGCAGCCTGCAGACGTTCGGTCATTTCCTGGATCTCTTGGGTCGATTCCTGTGTGCGTCCTGCCAATGTACGTACCTCATCGGCCACCACCGCGAATCCACGTCCTTGTTCACCAGCCCTCGCGGCCTCGATGGCGGCATTTAAGGCCAATAGATTGGTTTGCTCGGCAATGCCACGGATGACATCGAGTACCCCTCCAATATTTTTGCTGTCGGTCTGAAGTTGCCCGAGCGCATCGGAGGCCTGCTGGATGTCATTAGACAATTGTTGTGTGGCGGTAATGCTTTTACCTACGACCTGCTGGCCGGCCTGTGTAGCCTGTTGCGTATTATGGGTAGACTCGGCGGCGCTTTTTGCATTGCTGGCGATCTCCTGCGCTGAGGCAGACATCTCATTCACGGCGGTCGCGACCTGTTCGGTCTCCTGGTCCTGATGTTGAATTGCCTCGGCGGTGGATTTGCTTACCCCCGCTAACTGCTCGGCCGAGCCATTGAGGTCATGACTTATGTGATTGATTTCAGATACGATATTTTTGATTTTTTCCTGAAAGCGATTAAATGCTACCCCAATTCTTGCCACTTCATGCTCGCCGTTTTCATCTAGGCGTTGGGTCAGATCTCCTTCACCTTGTGCAATATCTTCCAGAGCCATCACGACCTTCTGCAGCTTGACGCCAATAGCCCACCGATAGACGTAGAACAGGGTAACGCAAATGACTAATACCGTAAGTAGCATAATGGTCAATAATTTATTGCTGACTTGCTGGGCGGCAGCTAGATGATCGTCAATGGGGACATCCACTTCTAGTACGCCGCGTACATCACCGAGTTTCCAATCATTTTTGGGCGTATCTGCACGAGAATTGTGACAATTGACACAGGCGTCCGCCACCATTCGATCCGCCACCCCGACCCGTACGGTTGTCCTACCCTCTACTACGTCTGTACGAAAAAAGGGTTTGTCTGGAGTAATATTCAGTTGTTTCCAAGCCTGCTTGGCGAAATCATCCAACTGGCGTGAGGACCGATTAGGGAAGGGGAAGTCGGAATAGAGTTTGAGTGAGACACCGTCTTTTTGCAGCAATTTGCCGAGGTCATGAATCATGGTAGCAGGCAGTGGAACCTTATTCGGGTCACCTTGATGATCAAAGGCGGGTTTCAAGTCACCCTTGTTTTGGACGATTTTTTTAATCACATTGCGTGTGTAATAGGCCCGTAAGGTCTTGAATTGAGCGACGGTATTTTGGGCCGCGATTAGCGCTTCGTGTTCGGCGTTCTCTCGCATCAATACCGGCATGACCCAAGCCATAAGCAATAGGCTGGCAAGAATGACCCCAATAACGGGGATGAAAAAGCTCCAGAACAGACTCTTACGCATGTAATTTACCCTAAGCAGATGAATGGTACTGCAATCAATGATAATCGAGGACCGATTATTAGATTTTTAAGGCATTATCCCTTGCATTAGCAAGGCCATGTGTCGCTGGAATAATTATAGTTATGCGTTTAGGTTCAAAATAGGATTTGCTGATGACCAAATATTAATTTATTTCGCTTCATATAATATTATAATTACTGCCCTCCTTTATTGGAACAACCCCAAGGTAGACCCTCTGCCGATATTGGCTGAGATGCGCAAAAAATTTGCAACTGATAAGGTAAAGGCGGAGTACCTCAAAATCAATCTCGATGGCAGTGAAGAGGTCTGGAATGGGCTGTTTAGTTATACAATATGCTTGACCCCATTTTTATTATTTTTCTTATTCTTTTTCACTTTTTCACTTTTTCACTTTTTCATCTTTAGACAGCGCCCCCATCTCTTGGTAATCAAGTGCCATTCGAGCCATAACACATTATTACTGAAGTACCGAGTATCGGAATTTTTCGAATCCTGTGAATTAGTTGTAACCAGGAAATAGTACTTTATAACTGTGCTTGCTGTTGTAACTTTAAAAATGACTATAAATCAATTGACAGTAAATATCTTTTTGTGTCCTAATTGACCGGTTATTTTGATTGTATTGGAGAGAGTTGTGTTTATTTCGGTCGTTAATAAAAAATTCATTATTAGTTTAGTACTTGTTTTTAGTAGTCAATTTCTAGTTTCTTGCGGTGGAAGTAATGGTGGGAGCGGAAACGGAAATGGAGGTGGTGGCGATACTACGGCACCCGTGGTCACTCTAAATGGTAAGAGTTTGATTACACTATTAATTGGAGGGATTTATACAGAATTAGGAGCGACGGCAACCGATAATATCGATGCTAATATCAATGTAACTATATCCGGCGCAGTAGACACCAGCAGCGCGGGCACGTACATCATAAAGTATTCCGCGACGGATCTTGAAAATAATACAGGCGTAGCAACAAGGACGGTCGAAGTTATCATCGCTGATACGACAGCACCTGTTATTTCACTGAACGGAAAAACGTCCATAAATATTGTGCAAGGTGATGCCTATATTGACTCCGGTGCGACGGCCATCGACAACATAGACATAAATATTAACATCGTGATTACCGGTAGCGTTGATACAGCGACCATTGGCTCATATACGATCACCTATACGGCAACAGACAACGCAGGTAATACCAGTATCGCTACGAGAACAATCATTGTTGAAGTTGGTCGCGATACCACGGCACCCGTGGTCACTCTAAATGGTGAGAGTTTGATTAGGCTGTTAATAGGCGGAATTTATACAGAATTAGGTGCGACGGCAACCGATAATATCGACGCTAATATCAATGTAACTATATCCGGCGCAGTAGACACCAGCAGCGCGGGCACGTACATCATAAAGTATTCCGCGACGGATCTTGAAAATAATACAGGCGTAGCAACAAGGACGGTCGAAGTTATCATCGCTGATACGACAGCACCTGTTATTTCACTGAACGGAAAAATGTCTATAAATATTGTGCAAGGTGACGCCTATATTGAAGCTGGTGCGACGGCCATCGACAATATAGACATAAATATTAACATCGTGATTACCGGTAGCGTTGATACAGCGACCATAGGCACATATACGATCACCTATACGGCAACAGACAACGCAGGTAATACCAGTTTCTCTACGAGAACAATCATTGTTGAAGTAGCAAGGCCTTTCATAACAACCTGGAAAACAGATAACGCGGGCGCCAGCGCCAATAACCAAGTCATGATAGGAACCTTGGGCACAGGTTACAATTACTCAGTAGATTGGGGAGATAACAAAATCGATTCTGCGGTTACTGGGGATATTACGCACACTTATGCAACGGCCGGTATCTATACTGTGTCTATAAGCGGTGATTTTCCGCGTATTTATTTTAATTTTGATCTCGCTACCATTGTCAGTGATTACAATAAATTACTTTCCATTGAACAATGGGGTACAAATAAATGGCAGACAATGGCCCGTGCATTTAGCCAATGCGTAAATCTCGTCGGCAATGCCTTAGATACACCTAACTTGTCTCTAGTGTCAGATATGAGTGGTATGTTTTCCACTGCAAGCGCATTCAATCAAAATATAGGTACATGGGATGTCTCTACAGTAACAAATATGAACGGAATGTTTGCTTATGCCTCGAGCTTTAATGGAAGTATTGATGCCTGGGATGTTTCTTCTGTTTTAGATATGAGCCAAATGTTTTCTGGTGCAACTGAATTCAATCAAAACCTTGCTACGTGGGATGTTTCGTCCGTGACAACCATGAACAACATGTTTGCAAGCGCAAAAGCTTTTAATCAGAACCTCAACACCTGGAATGTTTCTTCTGTAACTGATATGAGTGACATGTTTAGAGGTTCTGATGCTTTCAATCAACCACTAAGTGTCTGGGATGTTTCATCAGTAATCTACATGGGAAGAATGTTTGCCGATACAATTGTCTTTAATCAAGTGCTTAATAACTGGAATGTTTCCTCAGTAATCAATATGGGCGGTATGTTTGACGGAGCCCGTGCGTTCAATCAAGCGCTGAGTAACTGGGATGTATCTTCTGTAACTTATATGGGTTACATGTTTGGTAGTTTTAGTGGTAGTTTCAATGGAATCCCTGGTGGTGTTTTTAATCAGGACCTTAGTGCCTGGGACGTTTCGTCAGTAAACTCTATGAGCGGTATGTTTAGCTATACGCTTGCTTTTAATCAAAACCTTAGCACCTGGAATTTTTCTACAGTGACTAGTATGAGCAGTATGTTTCGAGGCGCAGAGGTGTACAACCAAGACCAAAGTACCTGGGACGTTTCGTCAGTGAACGATATGGGGTTTATGTTTAGTGATGCACTCGCCTTTAATCAAGATCTAAGTACCTGGGACGTTTCGTCAGTAACCAAAATGGCAGCTATGTTTAAAGGTGCACTCGCTTTTAATCAGGACCTAAGTACTTGGAATGTTTCTGCCGTTACCAATATGATGAGAATGTTTTCTAATACTGCGGTATATAACCAGAGTCTTAGTGCCTGGGATGTTTCCTCGGTGACCGATATGAGAGAAATGTTTTTTGGAGCAAGTGCCTTCAATCAAGATCTAGCTGCTTGGAACGTTTCCTTAGTGACAGACATGCAAGGCCTTTTTTATCGTGCCAGTGTTTTCGACCAAGACCTCAGTTCCTGGAATGTATCCGCAGTGACCCGCATGAACAATATGTTCGGTTTTGTGACGCTGTCAGTCGCGAATTATGATGCGCTACTGAACGGCTGGAGTATGCAAAGTCTGCAAAATGGTGTGTTCTTTGGTGGAGGCAACAGTAAATATTCGATTATAGCGCAACCGGCAAGAGATACACTGACCACCGGTTTCAACTGGGTCGTTACTGACGGTGGCCTCGCACCGTAGCGCCGATAATGATGGTCATTGTTACCTATGGAGCGATTTTATAGCCAAGAATCGTTAGGACATCCTCAAAATCACGAAAATAATCTGACCGCTATTCATACAATATTTTCTGGGTGTCCAATATTTGCTGCCGTAGACTAGTGACTACCGATCTGCTGTCGCACCTTCCAAGGGAACGGGCTCGACAGAAATAACACTACTGGCAGCCGATTTTTTTCGATCCAGTCTATTTTTTACAGCAATTAATAGACCCAGCCCAAAGAAGGCGCCTGGCGGTAGTATGGCGAGCAGAAAACCTTGATAGTCTTCGATTAAGGTAATCGTTAACCAGTGCGC
>JBGMRO010000164.1:5886-7815 GCA_048061555.1 Thiohalomonadales bacterium
CGCGGTAAACAATTTTTCCTTATTGAGTGCCACGTATTGCAAGGTTTTTTTTACCGCCTGAACGATGGCCCTGGGCGTGATAGTGGCACCGGTAAATTGGTCAATGACGCCGCCGTCTCTTTTTACTTGCCACGCTTTTGTATTGTCGTCTTGCAAAAATTTGTTAGTAAAAGCCAATATCCAGTCACTGCGCCGCGCCTCAATGGCATCGCCGAGTCCTGGAGTCTCACGGTGATTAAGTACCCGTACACCAGAAATATGACCATTATTCAATACCCCAACGAGTAAATGGATATCGCCATTATAACCGTCCGGGGCCACTGGGCTGAGAATGAGGGCGACGGGGCTTCCATCCTTGCGGGCGCGATAGACAGGCGTGGGTTTATGGCTGCCCAGCCATTCTCTTGAATTTACCATGATGGTATCGGTAAGCAAGGTATTGTTATACAGGCTTGGGTCGAGCACCGCATGTAGACTGCGTAAAAGTGCCTGGGTCTCACTGGCGCGGATTTGATCGCGTGTTTGCCATTGCGTGACGCTCACCAGGCCGGTACCCACGAAGGCGAATAATGACAGTACCAGCGCCGTTTTTATCATGTGTTTGGCTATCATAATCGCGCCTTAAGTCTTATGTCCGTAGACACGCGGCTGGGTGTAATAATCGATCGTGGGTGCGGCCATATTCATTAATAATACCGCAAAGGCGATTCCATCGGGGTAGCCTCCCCATACACGGATAATATAGGTCAATAGCCCGATTCCCGCGGCATAGATGCACTTTCCCAATGGGGTTGTGCTGGCAGTAACCGGGTCGGTGGCGATAAAGAAGGCCGCGAAAATGGTCGCGCCACTAAAAATATGGAACATGGGTGACAAATAAAAATCCGGGTCGATCAGGTAAAAAAACAAGGCAATGACAAACATGGATGAAATCAGATAAAACGGGATATGCCAACTGATAACCTGTTTATAGAGTAGCCAAATCCCCCCTAGGAACAGCCAGTTTGCGACCCACTCCCAACCGACCCCGGCAAAATCTCCGAGCAGGGCATTGCCGCTGACGATCTCGGCCACGGTTTTACTTTGGCCTAATTGAGTCTTTACGGCATCTAGGGGCGTGGCCGCGGTGATCGTATCGAGGGTCAGCAGGTGTGGTAATTGGCCGTTCAATTTGGCTAGCAGGGTATCGAGAAAACCCAGGTGTATACCGCTTACACTGAGAGGAGACAGCCAGGATGTCATTTGTTGCGGGAAAGAAATTAGCAAGACAACATAACCCACCATCGCAGGGTTAAATGGATTATAACCCAAGCCACCATAAAGATGTTTCGCCACCACGACCGCGAAAAACAGTCCAATAACCACCAGCCACCACGGTGCCAACGACGGAATACAAAAGGCAAACAATACGGCGGTGACTACGACGCTGCCGTCCGTAATAAATGGCCAGATTGGTCGCTGGCGAATACGCAACATGACGATCTCGAAAGTTAAGCCACAAGCGGTCGCGAAAATTATATTTATGATTAGGCCCCATCCAAAAAAATAGCTATAGGCTATTATCGCGGGCACTAACGCGATTATCAGCTGTACCATCATTTGTGTAACTGAGGCGCCGCTATGTATGTGCGGAGAAGTCGGGGTCAATAATGCCATCGCTATTGGGAACCTTCCTTTGGTACTTTTTGGGAGCGTCGCTTATTTGTGGCGTCAATTAACATTTGCTGTGCGGCCGTCAATTCAGTGGTATTTTGTGGGGTGACTTCAGCGTTTTGTTTTTTAGCTTGTACACGAGCTAGTGCAGCGGCGATTGCTGATTTTTTCTTATCGAGTCCCTGACCGTCGCTGACTGCGGCGCGTTTTTGTTTATGTCTAGCGGCCTTGGCCGCTTTTTCCCGTTCGATACGCGCCAGGCGGAAGTCGTGTCTT
>JBGMRO010000165.1:0-7753 GCA_048061555.1 Thiohalomonadales bacterium
CCGGTTTGCCCTCCCAAGGCGTCGCTATCTTAAAAGTTTCACGCCGTTTCTTAGCCGCCTTTTTTTTCTTAACCGCTTTTTTCTTTTTAACCGCAGCTTTCTTCTTCACGACCTGTTTCTTTTTGACGGCCTTTTTCTTTTTAACGACCTTTTTCTTTTTAACCGCAGCTTTCTTCTTCTTCACGACCTTTTTCTTAACGGGCGCTTTTTTCTTCACGACCTTCTTCTTTTTAACTGCCGTTTTCTTCTTGGTTGCTACCTTTTTCTTCTTGGTAACAACTTTCTTCTTCACAGCTTTTTTCTTAGCTGCGCTCTTTGCTCTCTTTGGTTTTGCCGCCATGGTCTTAGTCTCCTTTTTGGCATCAGATTTAGTTACTTTACGTGTTTCTTTTGCCTTGTTGTCGGAACTTACTAACGATTCTTTAACTTTTTTAACTTTTTTAACTCTTTTTTCCTCAACGATTACATTATTTACGTCTGATTTAACGTTAGATTCTTGAAGAATTTCTGTAATTGTAGTTTTTATTTTAGAAGTTGCAGCTTTTTTTTGTGCTTCTATCTGCGGTAGCTTATCTATAACGTCGCATAAGTTGGAATATACTTGTTCGATATCACCGGTTCCTTCAATCGTGAATTGTTTTCCTTGTTCTGTGTAATAAGATATTAACGGGGAAGTCTGTGTTTCATAGACTCGTAATCGATTAGTGATGGTTTCTTCGTTATCGTCGGCTCGATGATGCAAATGTCCGCCACATTTATCGCAATGGTCATCCATTTTGGATGGAGACGTATATATATTGTAAACCTGACTACAAGAAGTGCAGATTCTGCGACCCGCTATCCGCTGAATCAGTATATCGAAATCTACATCAATCAGTATTGCTGCTTGTAATGGCTTGGTAATCTTATGCAGCATAGCGTCTAGCGCATGAGCTTGAGGTATATTTCGAGGAAATCCGTCGAGAATAAAGCCCTTTTGAGTATCTGACTCATGCAGGCGTGCTTCTATCAAACCCAGAACGATCTGGTCTGAAACCAATTGACCTGCATCCATGGCAGTTTTAGCCTGAATGCCTAGTGAAGTCTTAGCGTCAACGGCTGCTCGAAGTATATCTCCCGTGGATATTTGCGGTACGTTGTATTTATCGACTAGCTTTTTGGATTGTGTACCTTTACCGGATCCTGGCGCACCGATTAGTACGATTCTCATGTGGCCACCTCTTAATTCCTCGGTTATTGATGCTGATCGACTACTTATTTATATAAACTATTTTCTGAGTATAGCATTGTTGAAAGAACGAATAGCTGATTGAATCAACAATGCGATGTTAACTTTCCAGCGAGTCCCTTGTTAGCCGCCTATTATCAATGAGTGACAAAATAAGCTATTAATCGGCGTCCGATCTAACCAGAATAATAAAAAAAAGTGCATGTCAATATTTCTTAAGTGTGTAACCTACCTTTTAAAATAGTAATAAGTCAACAAAAAGTCAGCATTAATTTCAATTTTATTTTATTATGTGTTTAAATTTTGTAGATAGTGTCCGTCCAGAAACGAGGATATTTCTCCAAGATCGAGGCGTACCGATTTTTTAAAACGCAGCATATACTAATATGTGAGTATTTAAAAAATTGGTACAACGAAGATATTGGAGAAATAGACCGTTTGTGGATGGGCGCTAGGTAACCATCGATATACAGTTGAAGTTCGAAATGATCATATAATTGTTGCGAAGTGTTCTCTCGTTTGGCTTGTATCGAGTATTGCAAAAAATGGTTAGCTTTTGGTTTGAAGAATCAGATTTATTAAGTGCAGACATTGTGGATATTTTCAGTTCTAGTATGGAGGGTAGTGTAAATGACTAAGAAAAATGCGTTCTACGCACAATCAGGTGGGGTAACTGCAGTCATAAACGCAAGTGCATGTGGCGTTATTGAAACAGCTCGTAAGAATAAGACCAAAATCGCTAAGGTATATGCGGGTCGTAACGGTATTATCGGCGCGTTGACCGAAGATTTAATCGATACCTCAAAAGAGTCGGCTAAGGCGATCGCAGCGTTACGACATACACCGGCGGGTGCCTTTGGCTCGTGTCGTTACAAATTAAAGGGTTTGGAAGAAAATGCCGCCGAGTATGAAAGGCTGATAGATGTGTTTAAGGCGCATGATATTGGTTATTTCTTTTATAATGGAGGCGGTGATTCACAAGATACTGCGCATAAGGTATCGCAAATCGGCAAAAAAATGGGATATCCAATTACTTGTGTCGGTATACCTAAGACTGTCGATAACGATTTACCATTTACGGATAACTGTCCTGGTTTTGGTTCTGTCGCTAAATATGTGGCGGTATCGATACGTGAAGCGGCCTTTGATGTAGCTTCAATGGCAAAAACATCGACCAAGATCTTTGTCATGGAAGTTATGGGGCGCCATGCAGGTTGGATTGCAGCCGCGGGTGGACTCGCGTGTGAAAAAGAGGGAGATGCACCACATATTATCTTATTTCCTGAAATCGTATTTAATCAAACAAAGTTTTTAGCAAAGGTAAAATCCACCGTAGAGAAATATGGATACTGCGCAATAGTGGTATCTGAGGGAGTGCATAACAAAGAAGGTCAATTCTTGGCGGAAACGGGTAACAAAGATGCGTTTGGGCATGCACAGCTAGGGGGTGTAGCACCCGTAGTTGCAGAAATGATTAAAGCAAAACACGGTTATAAGTATCACTGGGCTGTCGCGGACTATCTACAACGTGCGGCACGCCATATTGCATCAAAAACCGATGTTGATCAAGCGTATGCGATGGGTAAAGCCGCCGTGCAATTGGCCTTAAAAGGTAAAAATGCAGTCATGCCTACGATAGTGCGTAAGTCCGATTCACCCTATAAATGGGCTATTGGTGAAGTCGCTTTGTCTAAAGTGGCTAACGTAGAGAAAATGATGCCGAAAAACTACATTAGCAAAGATGGTTTTCATATCACTGAGCGTTGTCGCACATATTTGCAACCTCTGATCAAAGGTGAAGACTACCCACCTTACAAAAATGGCTTGCCGCAATACATTGAATTGAAAAATACGCCGGTAAAAAAGAAGTTAGACAAGGATTTTGCCATTCGGTAGGTGAGTTTGTTGAATAATTATTATTTTTAAATGTGATGGGGGCGAAAGCCCCCTTCTTTTTGCTGTCGATCGTCATTGACTTAACTATCGCGTGTGATGCAAGTCGCAATTTTCTGTAAATATCTTTAATAGTTTCTTACGGCACACTTCTACGTGGAAGTTCTTAGTCAAAACTCGTGAACACATACAGGGATAAACAAGTAAATCCAAAAAAAGTCAGTATACGTAAAATTTTCCGACAGTTTTTGGGTAATATTTATGGCGAACGAATGGTTTCGCAAAAAAAAGAGAACGGAGACGAAGCTACTAAATGATTTGTAGATGCAGAATCTATTGTGTGAAAACCGTTTTACAATAATAAAATCACAGGGGACATAACTAGTACGTTAATTCTTATCATTTAGACAAAGCGAAGCATTTTATATTAGTTAAGCATCATTGATGGTAAGTAATAACAATAGAATAGTGTGCAGGGCGCTTCTTAAGCTTTACAGCGAGCGAAAACATTTTATTAGTATAAAGGCTGGCGTTTAAGTGATAGGCGCGTTAAATGATTCTGAGTCGATCAATGTTAGTTTAAGAAAATCATTGGTGACGTAACATTAAGGTGACATGAGTACCGCGATATCGGAGCGTTTATGTTTTAGCAAACTATGTTGAGCGAAGCAGAGATGACAGCATGAATGAGTTGTCGATTCTTGTGTTTCGTTTAATTGCGACGGGCCAGTTGATAGTTTTGTCGGAATTTTTAACACCAGAAGGTAAAATTACTTTTCCTCCGCTATAAATATTCCTCGTTTAGTGGACGTATACCCATCCGTGATGGGTATACGTCCACCAATTATGAGTTGAGGGCCGACTCGTTATGCGTGCAGGTCATTGGTGGATAAGCGTAGCCCATCCACCCTATTGCAGAGTAGTACGGTATTAACGAGCCACTGGAACGCCGCAACTAGAATTAGTAAGTTAGCAGTGGCGCAATAACCAAACTCACTATAGCCAAGACGTTGATCAATATGTTCATGGACGGACCCGAGGTATCTTTAAAGGGGTCACCCACGGTGTCACCGACGACGCAAGCCTTATGAGTATCCGATCCTTTACCGCCAAGATTCCCTTTTTCGACATATTTTTTAGCGTTATCCCAGGCACCGCCAGCATTTGCCATCATCAAGGCCATTAAAACCCCTGCGACTAAGGCACCGGCTAACATGCCACCGAGGGCTGCCGCGCCCAATGAAAATCCGATGACGGGTGGTGCAGAAATTGCGATGATACCCGGTAAGATCATCTTCTTTAGTGCAGCTGTGGTCGCAATATCGATGCAGCGTGCAGTATCGGGTGGAGCGGTGCCCTCCATCAAGCCTTTAATCTCCCTAAATTGACGACGAATTTCCTTAATCATTTCAAATGCAGCATCGCCGACGGCCCGCATCGTTAATGCGCTGACCAAAAATGGAAAGATTCCGCCGATAAACATGCCTACTAATACTTTGGGTTCAGTTATTTGTAATGAGAAGTCTTTGATATTGGGTGTGACCGTCTCTACAAAGGCTGCGATGATAGCCAATGCCGCCAGCGCTGCGGCACCAATGGCAAATCCCTTGCCGATAGCCGCCGTAGTATTCCCTAATTCATCCAATGAATCTGTGATCTTGCGAGTTTCTTCTCCAAGGCCTGCCATTTCCGCGATACCCCCTGCATTGTCGGCAACGGGTCCATACGCATCGATGGCCATGGTAATGCCTACTGTACCTAGCATACCCACCGCGGCGATACCGACGCCGTATAATCCTGCGAAAGAAGTAGAGATTAGAATGATGCCGCTAATGGTTAACATTGGGATGACCACCGATTCCATACCGATCGCCAAACCGGTAATCATTACTGTGGCGGGGCCGGTTTCCCCCGATTCAGCAATGCGTCGCACCGGTGAGGCCGAGGTATAGTATTCCGTTACCAAACCTATAATAATACCGCCGATAATACCGGCAAGCACCGCGCCCCAAACTTTCACGCTGATGCCACTAAACTCAATGACCAGGTAGGAAAAAATAATAAATATGACGGCCGCACTGATCGTTCCTGTACGTAGTGCCATCTCTGGTGACTTTGACGAAAACATTTTTACGATGCCAATGCCGATGATTGAGCAGATTAATCCGGCACTGACTAGGGCCAACGGTAAAAACATCAATGACTGCTGATCACCCGCGAGTTCCACGACCACGTGCGCAGCCATTGTCGAGGCCATGGCAATGGTGGCGATAATAGCGCCGCAATAAGATTCAAATATATCGGAACCCATGCCTGCAACATCGCCCACGTTATCGCCGACGTTATCGGCGATAACACCCGGGTTGCGTGGGTCGTCCTCCGGTATACCTGCCTCGATTTTACCCACGAGGTCTGCGCCTACATCTGCGCTCTTGGTAAAAATGCCGCCGCCGACACGAGAAAATAGAGCCACACTCGAGGCACCCATGCCGAATCCATGAATGACATTGGCCGTCTCTGGGTCTTGGCCAAACATGAGGTAAAGTATTCCTAGGCCTAATAATCCCATCGATGCGACGGTCATACCCATAATCGAGCCGCCAAAAAAGGCCACCGTGAGTGCGGAAGCTGCCCCTTCATTATGCGCGGCGGTAGTGGTGCGAACGTTAGCTTGCGTGGCCGCGTACATACCGATATAACCCGCGCCGGCGGACGCAACTGCACCAAAGATGAAGGCCATCGCCGTACCCCAACCCAGTGCGACGTATAATAAGACCACTAAAACGGCGGCGAACATGCCCAGCATGGTATATTCTCGTTTCATGAAGACCATTGCACCGAGGTGGATGGCTTCGCCGATTTCAACGACTTTACCTTCTCCGGCGGGTTGCCTCTTGACCATAACGTAAATGGCATAGGCTACGAGCAAGCCAAAGACGCCTAATACTGGGGGAATGATTGCTACATTCATACGTGTGTTCTCCGATGTTGTTATTTTTGCATGATGCAATGTGCCCTTCACGGGCTAACTGAATCGAGACATTGTTGTGCTAAAGAATAATAATGGCAGTTATATCTCCCCGTATTTTCAACCATCGGTGGATACATCTATAAAAAACTATATATAAGGAAGGCGGTAAAAAATTAAACTGGAAAAAATGGCGTCTTAATTTGTATTTATTAGGTAAAACAGACGCTTACAAATAACAGAACAATATTGACTAATACGCAGAACTCGAAATTACTCGTCGAGGGACACAACATATAAGGTTTTCACTAAAGACATCGAGATGTCGTCACTACAGAGTGAAAGCTTACATTAATATTTTTTTTGACCCTATAACCAAGGTATAATACACGATACCAGTATGATAGCCCGCAAATTCTCCGTATTTTCGAGATATTTTGTAATACGAATATTATCATTGCCATGAGTTTGGTTGAGTGACCTCTCTCTCGGGTGAATAACTTTTACTCTGGACTTAAAACAAGAACAGGCCACATTTTATATTGAGGAATTTCCATGATTTTAGATAGAGTAAGCCCGGGCACGAATGTACCGGATGAAGTCAATGTTATAATTGAAATACCGTCACACAGTGATCCGGTCAAATATGAAGTCGATAAAGAAACCGGGGCGATGTTTGTAGACCGATTTATGAATACCGCCATGTATTATCCGTGTAATTATGGTTATATCCCCAATACCTTATCCGATGATGGTGATCCAGCAGACGTCTTAGTCGTTGCGCCTAGCCCGCTCATTAGTGGTTCAGTCATTGCTTGTCGTCCGGTGGGCATGCTTGATATGACCGATGAGGCCGGCATGGATGCAAAAATTCTAGCCGTACCTGCACATAAACTTAGCGTAAGTCATCGTGGTATTGACGAATATACCCAGTTGTCTCAATTATTATTGGATCAGATTGCACATTTTTTTGAGCACTACAAAGATCTTGAAGCCAACAAATGGGTGAAGATTGAAGGTTGGTTGGGAGCCAAGGAAGCCAAGGCAGAAATCATTGCATCGATCGAACGCTACAATAAATCTTCTAATAAACCTAATTTTTAAATAAACCATAGTTAGTGGACGGGCACTAGTTAGCGAAGACCTGGAGCCTCCCAATGGTATGTCACTAGAGATATAGGTCGTAGCAGGTATTAAGGCTACGATTAGCCTACGTTTCATGTGCTAATCACACACACAAGCACAGGTAGCTTTGGTCCCGTAAGTCTTGGTTTATACAAGCTTAGTTTATAAATCAGGGCTTATTTCTACGTCGCATTAGTCCGGTCTCACTGAAAATTTGGATGTTATATGAAAATATGTATTCTCTCCGATAGTCACGATAATCGTCATTTGTTGGATATCGCTGCTATCGATGCCAAAAGTAAAGGTGCTGAGGCAATTATTCACTGTGGAGATATCGTCGCGCCGACGACACTACGCGTATTACTAAAACATGGGCTGCCGATACATGCGATCCATGGGAATAATGCCGGTGATGTCTACAATATGACAAAATTGGCCAATAATTCTGAGGGTCTATTACATTTCTATGGTCAGGATGCCGGCATAGAATTATCGGGAAAGAAAATTTTTATCGTCCATTACCCTCATTATGCTAAGGC
>JBGMRO010000166.1:0-7748 GCA_048061555.1 Thiohalomonadales bacterium
TCATTATTCCGGTACTTCCATCCCCCATTGATATCCACAGTGTGACGAATTTTGTCAAAGAAATTATTATGTTGGGGAAAATGCGCACTGCCATGGATCGTACCGATTCGAAACAAGCCAGGACACGATTGGGTGTCGTCGCGAATAGAGTGACCGAGAATACTCGGGTCTATAAGTCCTTGCAGGGGTTTCTGGAGAGTCTTAATATTCCCTTTATCACCGCTTTACAGGAAAGCCAATATTATATACATGGCTTCATGGAAGGGGTCGGCGTGCATGAGCTCGAGGATGCCCGCACGCAATTTATCAAGCGACAATGGCAGCCGCTGTTAGACTGGATTGACTTTAAAGGTGAGCGATTTGCGAACATACACGGTTTAGACAGCACGGTGGAATCTCTAACTTCTGATCCGTAAAACCTCTTTCAAACCGAAACCTACCGCAGCATATTCCGAGAAAAAGTCGCGAAGACATCAATTTTTGGTCGTACGTAAGCTTATTATTTTCCAATTTTGTTGTTGTGCATGGATACGAAGTCTTTCGTCGGGGTCGACGGCAATAGGGTGAGTGACGAGTTCTAATAGTGGTAAATCATTGTAGGAATCAGAGTAAAACCAGCTATCGTCTAAGTCTACCTGATCCGATTTCAACCACCTGTTTAGATTGACTATCTTACCTTCCTTAAAGCAGGGCTCACCCACGATCTTTCCTGTATAACCGCGGGTATTAATTTCGGGTTCGGTCGCTAACAGGTGCGGAATTTGAAATATTTGTGCAATGGGTGCGGTTACAAACCTGTTCGTGGCGGTAATGATCATTAAAGTTTGCCCATTGTTACGGTGGTGATCTACCAATTTTTGTGCGTCGGGAAGGATGATGGGGAGAATTTTTTGTTGTACAAACTCCTCTCTGAGGGCGTTCAACCGTTGTATTGAGTATTGAGTCAATGGAAATAGGCTAAATCTCAGGAAGGCCTGTATATCGAGGCACCCATCTTTATAGTCCTGGTAGAACTTGTCGTTGTGGATTCGATAGTGATTTTCATCGACAAGCCCTTGTTCTACCAGAAATTCCCCCCAGAGATGGTCGCTATCGCCTGCGATCAGGGTATTATCTAAGTCAAATATGACTAAACTCATCATTTCTACCCCAAATTATACAGATTGTAATATACTGATATAGAATGTTTATTCTACATGATTAACTGAAATACAGAACGGTTAATCGAGATAGTGTCCATCCACAAACGAGGATATTTCTTCAAGATCGAGGCGTACCGATTTTTTAAAGCGCAGCATATACTAATATGTGAGCATTTAAAAAATCGATACAACGAAGAGATTGGAGAAATAGACCGTTTGTGGATGGACACTAGGTATTGACTCCAATGATTGACATAGATGGCTATAGAGCAAATGTAGGGATTGTCTTGTGTAATTCGCAGGGACAATTACTCTGGGCGCGGCGCATTGGTCGAAACGAGTGGCAATTCCCCCAGGGGGGTATTAAACACGATGAAACACCCGAGCAAGCCTTGTACAGAGAGCTAGGTGAAGAGATTGGGTTAAAGCCGCAACATGTCAGTATTTTAGGGAATACGCTTGGTTGGTTGTATTACAAACTACCAAAATGGATGGTGCGTCGTGGTCAAGAACCCTTGTGTATCGGTCAAAAACAAGTGTGGTATTTATTGAAGTTATGCGCGAGTGAAAGCGCTATTTGCTTGGATAGATTTGCCCAACCTGAATTTGATCGCTGGCGCTGGGTAGGTTACTGGCAACCTCTTGAGGAGGTTGTGTCTTTTAAACGAGAAGTCTATATGAAAGCGTTACACGAGTTGGCACCTCTACTTAATAAAGAAAAAATTAAAAAGGTCATTCATAAGTCTACGTAACAAAAACTCGCTTACGTAATTTTAATAACGATAAGTCACAGAGACTCAATTGTTTAGCAGTGTCTATGCCAGTTTTTTATTATTGCTGTTTTTTACAAGCCGAGGTGCAGGATAATTGGAAATGAATGAAATCTGAGACTAATATGCTCGACACCTTGCGCCGAATCGTACAGGCTGTCAATGATGCTAAAGACTTGCCGCATGCCCTGCGAGTCATCGTGAGTCGTGTAAAAGACGCTACTGCAGTAGACCTATGTTCGGTTTATTTGTCCGATCATTCTAGAGAGCAAAACGTTTTGATGGCAACGGACGGTTTGAACCCAGAGGCCGTCGAGAACGTTCGATTAGATTTTGGGCAAGGTATTATCGGCGTCGTGACTAAGAAGGGCGAGGTCATTAATATCGCAGACGCAGCGAATCATGAACGTTATTATTATATACCTCAGACTGGCGAGGAAATTTTTCACGCCTATTTGGCTGTGCCCATCATTCACCATAGAAAAATACTCGGTATTCTAGTGGTGCAACGTATAGAAAAACAAATATTTGATGAAGCTACGGTCACTTTCTTGATTACAGTAGCGGCCCAATTAGCGGGTGCTATCGCACATGCCGAGGTCAGCGGTGGTATTGAAAATCACTTACACGACTCTGTCAGGACCTCGGTACCCTTTCAAGGGCAAGCGGGCGCGACAGGTGTTGGAATTGGTGTCGCTTTTGTTATGTATCCCTCTGCCGATTTAGATGCGATCCCAGATAGAAAGGTAGACAATGTTTCAGACGAGGTCGAAATTTTTCTACGAGCGATTAAATTGGTGCAACGTGATATTAAGGAAATGTTGGAACATGTTGCCGGAACATTACCGGCCGAGGATATGGCCCTGTTTGATGCCTATTCACTCATGTTGGAAAGTGATACCTTGATTAATGGAGTTACGGATAGGATCAAGGCCGGAAACTGGGCCTCAGGCGCCCTCCGAGAAACCATTCATGAGCACTTGAAGGTGTTTGATAACATGGAGGATGTCTATCTGCGCGAACGCAGCGCTGACGTACGTGATCTCGGTCGAAGAATATTAGTGCGATTACAGGCAGGCGGTCGTTCGCGTTTTAGGAAATATCCAGATAGAACCATATTGGTTGGGGAAGAGATAACTGCCGCCATGTTGGCGGAGATTCCGCCAACAAATGTCGTCGGAGTCATTTCGGTATCGGGATCGCGCTCCTCGCATGTCGCAATATTATCACGTGCCATGGGCATCCCGGCGGTGATGGGTGCGGACATCCCGGTGGGTCGAATCGATGGTATGGAAATTATTGTTGATGGCTACAGAGGTAAAATTTTTATAGAGCCGACTCGGGCTGTACAGGAAGAATTTCGCCGCCTTGCCGACGAAGAACGTGAATTATCACATGATTTGGCCTCCTTAAAATCTCTGCCACCGATAACGCCCGATGGCGTCAAGGTGCCATTGCAAATCAACAGCGGATTGTTGGCGGATATTGCCCCCACCGACGCAACGGGTGCGGAAGGCATTGGCCTGTACCGTACCGAGTTTCCTTTTATGATTCGCGATCGATTCCCCGGTGAGCAGGAACAATTTCAAATTTATCGACAAGTATTAAAATCCTATATCAATGGGCCGGTCACTTTACGCACTCTTGATGTTGGCGGTGATAAGGCCCTACCTTATTTTCCGATCAAGGAGGATAACCCCTTCCTCGGTTGGCGAGGTATCCGTATAACGTTAGATCATCCTGAAATCTTTATTGTTCAATTAAGGGCAATGTTGCGAGCAAATGTCGGTATAAACAATATGCATGTATTGTTACCGATGGTAAATGCTGTGAGTGAAGTCGATGATTCGTTAAAACTTCTTAATCAGGCCTTTGCCGAACTATCTAAGACTATACCTGAGATTAAAATGCCGAAAATTGGTGTTATGATCGAAGTCCCATCGGCGGTTTTTCAAATCAGGGAGCTTGCAAAACGGGTCGATTTTTTATCGGTCGGTACCAATGATTTAATACAGTATCTTTTGGCTGTGGATAGAAATAATTCTAGGGTGGCAGAATTATATGATTGTTTACATCCGGCAGTATTACGTGCACTGATTGCTGTGGTCAAAGGCGCAAAAGCAGAGGGAAAACCAGTATGCATTTGTGGTGAAATGGCAGGTGACCCACTTGCCGTAATATTGTTGATGGGTATGGAGTATGATTATCTCTCTATGAGCGTGGCGAATATTCCGCGCATCAAGTGGGTCATACGAAACATTGCGATGTCAAAGGCGAAAAAAATTCTCAATCATGTCATGCAATTTGAACATGCGAGTGAAATTCGCGACTATCTAAATAAAGTATTGGAGGATGCGGGGTTAGGGGGTTTAGTCAGGGCGGGACGATAGAGAAGAGGCGCATGGCACTTTGTTGTAGATCGATCGAGAGTAAGTAGACTACCCTTATCCACAACGATAGTAGAATCAGTATCGTACGACTTGGACGAGCTCAGAAATTACGGACTTCACGTATATGCTCATAGGCTGCCCGAATTTCTCGGGTCTTGACCTCAGCGACTTTCATCATCTCTGGTGGTAGACCCTTTGCTACTAATTTGTCCGGGTGATGCTTGCTGGTTAGGCGACGATAGGCCTTCTTTATCTCTTCATTACTTGCCGAACGTGGCATATTTAATATTGCGTAGGCATCGTCCAGCGGTGATGAATTGTTAGACGTCCATTGATCGAGCATGCCTTCGTAAGCGTAACTATTGCTATTTGATTGTCGTTGTTGATAGGCCTTTTTTTGTTCTCTATCATGCACACGTCGTATTCTTTCCTGCTGTTTTACCTTAGCTTGTTCCGCTCGAAAGGCAGCCTTTTGGCGATCAATTTGTGCCTTTTTATTTGCTTTCTCTTGATCTACGCGGGCCTTTTTCTGTATTCGTTGTTGCTTACGGTTAAATTCTTTTTGCCTAACCTGACCTTGTTTTAGTTGCTGCTCCCATTGCTCTTCGGCTTGGCGTTTCTTGCGAGAGGAATTTTCAGCTTGGCGGCATTCTGCGCGGATCAAACCCTCAATTCGCTCAAATTCCATAGCGGAAAAATCCAATTGATAGGCAATATTTTGAATAATATCTTTTTCAGAATTTGTGAGTCCGCCGTCACTAAAAGCTGCGTAGAGTTGGATCTCTAAGAACATTTCTAACAAACTAGGTTGGTCTCGACAATCGAGATAGAATTGACTAACAACTTTATGCAGAGAAAAGTCGGTAGATTTTCCGCTCTTAAATAATTCTATTGCGGATTCTCGACTATCTGCCGGTAAACCCATGCGTTCGATGACTTTCATCGCATATCCGGCGTCGGCATCCCCAACCCTACCCGACGCTTGTGAGACATAACCCATGACCGAAAAACTGGCGGTAAAAAATTCAGAACGGATACGACGTAGATTTTCAGGGTTTATTTTAGTAAAGCGTGGTGGGTGATGGCTAACTAAATATCGATCCGCAATAAACCCTAGCGCAACGCCGACACCGGAACCAAATATCCCGGCTAGTAGATAACCTACAAAAGCACCAATTACCTTACCCCAATGGTTCACGCCTACCTCAAAGTTCAATTAATTATTTTATTATTTAGCATAGATTTTTATTTTGCGAATATGGCCAAGGCCGTGCTACGACATTGTGGCAATATTGGAGACTAACAATCCATGCTAGTAAAAAGACCCCTACGAACTTGTAGATCCGGCCTATACAAACGGAAAACTAATGGGTGGACATATAGTGAATAGCCGTCACATTCAACAGCCTGAGTATTCACTAAAACTATAAACAACCCTGGTAAGCTATTATTCGTCTATCCGATCTTGTTGTAGTGAGTCAATTTTAGTTTGACGATAATCCTAGGTTAGTCATTAGGGCGCAAAAAAGACATGTAAAGCTTCCGCGTCCTGCTTATGCTCCTTACCTACATCCCTGTAGGCAAAGTATTGATGTTAATAGCAAATATAAAAGTCTTTTGGCCACATTCTTGGGCGTAGCGCCGCGAATGCCTGCAACCGCAAGAGATGAGCGTATTTTTGAATTTGCTTGGTGCATCAAGAGCTTGCATGGGCATTATGTGATCCAAGTGATTAATCTAGGATTATGGCTTAGCAACAATCAATTAGGTTAAGTCCCCCGCGAAACTAACCCTTCCTTGTCAATATCTAGCATAGTACACCAAATTCGTATTACACTCCGACAAATAGCCGCGCAGCAGGACAATGCCAGCCATGCGCATGTGGAACAGGAGAATGGTGCATCCGTCAATGACAGTAACAAAAACTTCCCGTTTTTTCTATGCTATTTTTCATATTATATTGGCTTGATTAAATTTTAGCTGTTCTATCCCCGGATACTCCCTTAATACTTGGATCTACGCTACAAAAACTTTATATTATCTATACTATTTATTTTTTAATTTGGAATTCAATAGGTTATGAATAAGCCGCTGGTATCAAATTTTGTCGCCCAATTTCGGAAGTCTGCGCCCTATATCAATGCGTTTCGCGGTAAGACGTTTGTGATCTATATTAATGGACGGGCTCTTTTATCCGATTTATTTATATCATTGTCTCAAGATATCTCTCTTTTAGATAGCCTCGGTATTCGACTGGTGCTCGTACATGGTTGTAGGCGGCAAATTGATAATTTATTAATGGGGTCCACAAAAATAATTGATGGTATTCGAGTCACGGACGATGCGGCCTTGAACGCAGTCAAACAGGCGGTGGGCAAGGTGCGCATCGAATTTGAGGCCGTATTATCCCGGGGACTCGCTAATTCCCCCATGGAAGGCGCAGATATAACGATTTCATCGGGAAACTATGTCAAGGCGAAACCCTACGGTATTCGTAACGGTATCAACTTTCTGCATACGGGCGAGGTTCGCAATATAAATACCATCGCAGTCCGTGCTGAACTGGAGCAGGGACATATCGTGCTACTTTCTCCATTAGGATATTCTGCCACCGGTGAGGTTTTCAATGTTTGTGCGGAAGACATCGCCTTCTCGGTAGCTGAAAAATTGCACGCGGATAAACTATTGTTTTTGTTCGATTCAAACCTGGTCAACGACCCAGATAACACGGTTGTACGCCAATTGGCGGTAGAGCAAATCGAGCAAGATTTTCTCCAGCAAGACGGTATCGATCCTTATACACAAAAAATGTTGAGTGCTGCCGTAGAGAGCTGTCGGCGTGGCGTCTCTAGGCTACATTTTCTAAATGCTAATGTGAATGGCTGCTTACTACAAGAATTGTTCAGCCGTGATGGCGTGGGTTGTTTAATTAGTCTCAATCCTTTTGAGGGCACACGCGCAGCAACGATAAATGATCTACCCGGTATCCTCGAGTTGATTGAGCCTCTTGAGGCCGAAGGGATACTGGTACGTCGCGACAGAGAGACATTGGAAATGGATCTGGATCATTTCACGGTGACGGTTCGTGATGGAATGATATTGGCTTGTGCCGCACTCTATCAGTATAAACAACATGACTCGGCAGAATTGGCATGCTTGGCAGTCCACCCTGACTACCAACATGAAGGACGCGGTGATGTATTGCTGCGCTATCTTGAACGACAGCTGAAAATAAACAAACTTGGCAAACTGTTTGTACTTTCCACGCGTGCCTCACATTGGTTCCTGGAGAGAAATTTTATAAAAGCGAATCTGGACGATTTACCGCTGCAAAGAAAGTCTTTGTACAATTATCAACGAAATTCTAACGTATATATTAAGCAAGTGTGAATCGTGATTCGTGATTCGTAATTCGTAATTCGTAATTCGTAATTCGTAATTCGTAA
>JBGMRO010000167.1:0-7744 GCA_048061555.1 Thiohalomonadales bacterium
TTGAGCGACCAGTCATAGTCTAGATATTCAAATTGTACCTTTCCCTGAGCAATGAGTAATTGCTCGGCCGGCTTTGGCGTCACGTATTTTGCCACGAAATTTTGTACGGAGCCATACTTTTTGACGAAGTCACCACCATACCAGTCAAAGATTTTTGATAATTGCAGTAAGCGCTTTTCTGCGACATATCGGTTGCGACTTTTGTCTTGCAGAAAAGCGCGCGTGCTTGCCTCCAATTTTGACTCCAGATTACTGGCGGTAAATGCACCATTAGACAACTTCGGACAACCGACTGAAGCGCAAACCAGGGTAAAGTGTATGCGGGGTTCACTAAACTTTGCATTGCCGCGAATCAAATCATGTTCGATATGGTCTAGATAGGTCTTTTCTCCAAACAGTTCAAAAAAAGTTATTTTCCAACTGTTGGTAAAAAAACTACCGATATCCTTAATGGATTTTACCGGGTAGTGTTTGAGTATTAACTTTACGGTAAAGGCGTTGTAGGCATTGATCAGGGTTGCCAACTGTTGATCTCGGTTCCAGCTACCGAACTCGCTTTTTGTCAGGGCGGATATCTCAGCCAGATAGCCGTCGAGTTGGGCCTCGTCGACCTTCATGGCCTTATAATTCACTTGGCTATAATCGCCGTGGTCGACGACATATTTCTGTAACAGCGTATTCCAAGCACTATGGTTTTGGTCGAATGCTGCATTCGCCGTCAATGGTAAAAAAATCATTACGGCGAATGCCATGACGGTGTATGTAAACCGAAAAACAGAGCTTGAGTCGGAGTCTACAAATAAGAGTCGGTGCCAACTATTTTTCATTATGTTTATCCTCGTCGCCATGTATGAAATTTCTCTAACCATCTTAATACTGTCTCAGGTTTATGGTTCTTTTTCCAGTTACCGGCGACGTATTTGTTCGCTTCCGCCAAAGTCGGGTAGATATGAATGGTGCCGAGGATCTTGTTTAGGCCTAAGCCGTGGGTCATCGCCAGGACAAACTCTGCAATCAGGTCCCCGGCGTGGGTGCCAACGATAGTCACCCCGATGATCTTATCTTTACCCGGTACGGTGAGTACTTTGACGAGTCCGTGGTCTTCGTCATCCGCGATGGCGCGATCAAGATCGTCGATACCATAAGTGGTGACTTCATAGGGTATGCCTTGTTGTTTCGCTGCGGATTCGTTCAAGCCGACTTGTGCGACTTCGGGGTCGGTGAAGGTGGCCCAAGGAATAACCGAATAATTGACTCTGAATTTTTTAAATGGGCTGAACAGGGCATTGACCGCGACGAACCATGCCTGGTGCGCGGCGACATGGGTAAACTGATAGGGTCCGGTGACGTCACCACAGACGTAGATATTGGGGTAATTGGTGCGCAGGAATTCGTCGGCCTCGACCGTGCCACGAGCACTAATGGCGATGTCCAGTTTTTCCAGGCCGAAACCACTTATATTTGCCTGCCGGCCCAAGGCAATCAAGATTTCATCAAATTCGATGCGGACCTCCTTGCCGGCGTGTTCGCAGATCAAGATCTTTTGCCCATCGACGACGTCGATACGCTTAGCGTCGTGTTCGGTACGTATGTCGATGCCGTCTTTCTTAAAACTGTTCATGACCATTTCGCTGACTTCAGAATCTTCACGCGTCAATAAGCGCGAACTACGTTCGACACTGATGACCTTGACCCCTAATCGTTGGAAGCATTGTGCCAACTCACTGCCGATGGGACCGCCACCAAGTACAATCAAGCGATTGGGTCTCTCACGTAAATTCCAAATTGTATCAGAGGTGTAATAATCAATTTTATCCAAACCTTCGATATTAGGTATCAGTGGGCGGGCGCCGGTGGCGACGACGATATTCTTGGTGGTAAATGTTTTATCACCGACTTTGACCTCATAGGGGGACATTATTTCGGCTTCTTCCGTATAGCAGTCAACCCCTAGTTCGGTATAGCGTTCGATGGAGTCGTGTGGCTCGACTTTACTAATCACACGTTGCACACGCTGCATGACATCGCAGAAATCGTATTCAACGGTAGTGCTTTTAAAACCAAAGTCGGCGGCGCGTTTTGCATAGTTAAGCATCTTCGCCGAGCGAATTAAGGCCTTGCTGGGTACGCAACCCGTGTTAAGGCAATCGCCTCCCATTTTATGTTTCTCGACCAACGCGACCTTAGACTTGACTGCCGCTGCGATGTAAGAGGAAACCAGCCCTGCGGAACCTGCGCCAATAACAAGCATGTTGTAGTCAAATTTTTTCGGCTTGGCATATTTACGTAAATATTTTCGCGCTTTAACCACATCCATAATTTTTTTAGTGATAATGGGGAAGACACCCAACAACGCAAAAGAACCTAAAAGGGCAGGAGATAGAATGTCCCCCAGAGATTCTATATTGGCCAGTTGACTACCGGCGTTAACAAAAACAATCGTACCGGGTAACATGCCGAGCTGACTCACTAGGTAAAACTTGATTGTCTTGATCGGTGTCAAACCCATAATGAGGTTGATGACAAAGAAAGGGAATAAGGGGATTAAGCGAAGCGTGAACAAATAGAGAGCACCTTCTTTTTCGATTCCCTCATTGATGGTCTTTAATTTGCTGCCAAATTTTGCCTGCACCGAATCTTGTAAAATATATCGCGATACCAAAAACGCCAGGGTTGCGCCAATCGTGCTAGCGAAGGAGACCACGATGCTACCCTCGAGTAGTCCAAACACCCCACCACCGGCGAGCGTCATGATCGTCGCCCCGGGTAGCGAAAGCGCGGTTATGGCGATATAAATCAAGAAATACATCGCGATGGTAAATAGCTTGTGTTCGTGGTAGTACTGTATAAAGTCTCCGCGTTGAGCCTTTATATACTCAAGCGTAAAGAATTGCCCCAGGTCGAATATAAAAAAACTTGCCACAAGGATAACAAGTATAGAAATTAGAACAATCTTACCGCTCTTTTTTGCGCTCATAGTTTTACTCATATAGTTGCCTAATTTTAACTTAGGTAAATTATTTGTTGTGCTTATTCGACCGTTGTTCGCTTGTTTTGTTACAGCCACACTAATTCGTTTTTAGGATAGATAACAAGTATTTACATTGCTAGTAATTTTGTAACAATTGCTGATGTGCATAGTCTGCGCCACCTGCCTGCGGCCCAGTACCAGAGTATATTCAATTTAGGGTGTGTTCGATCCGGGGTTTTCGTGGCAGACTAACAGGTGCAGGAGATACATAAAAAAGGGTGGGTAATGAAGACAACAAAAGAAGGTTACGATGAATTACGCGCTTTGCGCATGTTTAAGCAAGTGCTGACCGATATCGCAAAAGATACCTTTACCCAGGCGGGGCTTAGACATCCGCTCAAGGACAATACGATTATGGGCATACGGGATTGCCTAGCCCTGATTACCTCTCGCGAAAGTGAATTAGCAGATCCCGCTGCCAGTGTCTCAAAACCGAGTTTTATTGATGAAAAACCCAACAAGGTGGTGGTGTCGTTGCAGCCCAAAAAGCCCAAAAATTAACCCAACAAACGATCCTTGGCCAGATTGATTTTCGCGGCCAAATAGGCAGATCCACCGTGATCGGGGTGGACTTTTTGCATCAACCGGCGGTGCGAGGTCACAATTTCTTCTTCCATCGCGGTATCAGAAACGCCTAATATCTGTCTCGCCTCAGCCTCGGACATGTCAGTGCTGGGTGTCGTGTGTGCAGTCTTTTGATAGGATTCGGCTTGTGTTATCCAATCGGGGTGGTGACGATCTAAATAACTGTGTAATAACGCCTGTGAATCGTCGTCGGTACTAAATTCTTGATAGAGTTCTAACAATTCCTGTAGGTTCAGGGCAGATAGGCGCTGTCCCTGCCGTGATCCCGCCAATATCTCGCCATCCATATTACCCGTATCATGATCTAGACTCATGCGTAGATAATTTGATTCTACGCTAGATTGTTGGCCTGTCGAGGGTTGCTCAGTGGATTTGGTTTGTCGTTGTCGAAAAAATTGGCTGGCCATAGGCAGAAAGCGTAACAGTGGCAATAGGCGTCTTAAAAATGGTAGTGTCGCCGCGACCAGCGCAAATAACCAGTGCAGACGACCGGTAGCCAGCAGGAAAATAAATAAAACAATACCCGCCCCAATCGCAAGCTGGGACAACAATTTTTTGGCGAATTGCGGCGATGATCGGCTAAATGTCTTGAAAATCAGGAAGAGTAAGACAATCGCTATTAAGACTACAAATATTCGCATGGTGTATAACTAAACTTTTATTGTCTCTAAAACAAGTGTCTTTGAAACCAGGATGATAGCCATGTCTACGATCGGAAGGTGGTGGGCTTAGAGGGCAGGGCTAATACCGTGCGACCAATCTTTTCATGATAGATTTGTAAGGCCTGGCGACCGCCAGCGGCATAGACGGCGACGGCTGAAAGTAATTCACTCAGTTGTTGTGCGCTAGAAGCATCAAACTCTGCGTATGCGCCGTGGGTCAAAGCAGTGATCTCTTGGAAGGCGGATTGCGCATGTTTGTTATTGCCTTCCTGAAATATAAATACAGGGACGCCATATAGGGCGAGTTCTCCGGCATGCTGGCATAATGTATCGACGTTTTCTTCGACACTATCACCCACAAAAATTAGTGCGTTGACGGGTTTTTGCTGTGACTGTACATAGGCGTGTCGCAATACTCTGATAATCTGCGTATGGCCACCGACACAATAGACTTGGTGCATGATAGTATGCAACTCGTCTGAGTTATTACACCAATGACTGTATTCAAATTCATTAAAACCGCGATAGTAACATAGCTGTATATCCAGACCACCGATTTTGGTGGTCGAATCAAACATATCACCTTGAATTTCACAGGCTTGCTGCCAGCTGTGCTCTCGACTAGCGGTTGCGTCTAGGGCGAAAATGAGCCTACCACGTTGTTTGTCCTGAGGAATGGGTAGCTTGGCGGTCTTGGCCTTTTTTATAAAAGCATCAATCGCTTGGCTGTGAGGTTTTTTTATGGATTTATTTTTCATTGGCTTACCGTTAGGGCTTGTCGGTTGTGATGGTGCTGGCGACTTTTTTCGCGCGTTCACGGCAGTCATCGATGTTATCGCCATACGCAAGTGCTACGCCCATCCTGCGTTTTGTATAGGCCTCTGGTTTGCCGAACAAACGTAATGCCGATTGCGGTACGGTCAGGGCTGCGGCGACGTGGTTGTAAACGATGTCTTTTTCATCCATACCACCGTAGATTACAGCGCTGGCACCATGATGTTGCAATGTCGTATCTACCGGTAGATTCAAAATTGCTCGGGCATGTAGCTCAAATTCACTTTGCATTTGTGTAACCATTGTGACCATGCCAGTATCGTGAGGTCGAGGGCTGACCTCGCTAAACCAGACATGATCGCCTTTTACAAAGAGTTCCACCCCAAAAATACCCCTGCCACCCAAATGAAAAGTAATGCTTTGCGCGATATTTCTGGCCTTCTTGAGGGCGATGCTTGACATAGTTTGCGGTTGCCAGCTTTCTACATAGTCACCGTCGATCTGGCGGTGTCCGATGGGTTCACAAAAAAACGTGTCCATCTGGCCTTCGAGATTTAATGCACGCACGGTCAATAAAGTGATTTCATAGTCGAAGTCTATTTTTTCTTCGACGATGACCCTACTTTGTTTGACCCGGCCGCTATGCATGGCATGTTGCCATGCCTGCTCGAGCTGCTCGCTATTAGTGATTAGAGATTGCCCCTTACCCGATGACGACATCACAGGTTTAATAATACACGGGTAAGCAATATCTGCATCGATGGCGATGCGCAAATGATCGGTATTATCAGCGAACGCATAACGAGAAGTGGGTAAGTCCAGCGATTCTGCGGCTAGACGTCGAATACCCTCACGATTCATGGTCAATTGTGTCGCCCTGGCTACCGGAATGACTTCGGCAATATCTTCTTGCTCAATCTCCAACAGAACTTCGGTCGCAATGGCCTCGATTTCTGGTACGATAATGTGCGGCCTTTCTTGCAGGATGAGATCTCTCAGTTCTTTAGGATTCGTCATGTCAATGACTGCACTGCGGTGAGCGACTTGT
Organism: Thiohalomonadales bacterium; assembly: GCA_048061555.1. Taxonomy (GTDB): domain Bacteria; phylum Pseudomonadota; class Gammaproteobacteria; order SZUA-152; family SZUA-152; genus JBGMRO01. The sequence goes on from JBGMRO010000167.1 coordinate 6,101, forward strand.
TGGCCTGGCGCATTGGCATAGCGATCGACAGCGATGGTCTCTACGCCCAATCTCTGCAAGGCGATTAATACCTCCTTGCCAAGCTCTCCACTACCTAGTAACATGATTTTTAAAGAATTTTTACCTAGCGGTGTGCCAATCTGCATGACAATATCTCGATAACTTATTAATAGTGCCAAGCGCAGTCTCGACTATACCACAGGCATTAATCTTGAATTACTTGGGTGGAATATAGACATCTTAACAATATAGCGGTATAGCTTATAGATGCTCCCGTGTAATGTACTGTTTTACCAGTGATATAAAATGGTAAATTCAGCACGCAAATCTGTATAAAAACAACACAGTAGGATTATGTTACAGCGTTACTCTCAGGGCAACTGTCAATTTTCATACAAAACTTCGTACTACATGCCTTCCATGCGTTGTATTCGGCAAGGGATGCAGCTGTGCGGTGGTTGGTTATTGATTTCGGTTTCAGCGACCTCTTTTGGATTACAAAGCGCTACGGTCGAGGCAGATATCGCTCTTGGAGAGGAAGGTACCGCTGCGTTCACGCAACGTATAGACAAGATATACATCAGTATCGGAGATGTATTCGATACAGAAGATCCTAAGGAAAATAACGCACTCTACCGCTTAGCCAATAAAATACATATCAATACTCGAGAATCAGTCGTGCAAGATATCATCCTGTTTAAGAAGGGCGATGTCTACTCGACTAAATTATTGGAGGAGTCAGAACGTTTGTTGCGGAATCAGGCCTTTATCTACGATGCAGTGATTCGGCCAATTAATATTCGTGCGGATAAGGTGGACATACAGATTTATACCCGCGACGTATGGACGCTTGCTGTGGGTGGAAGTTTGAGTAGCAAAGGGGGAAACAATAGCAGTAGCTTTGATTTAGAAGAGAGTAATTTTCTGGGTTATGGGAAACACATGAAAATTCGCGCTAAACAGGGGGTGGAACGTAATGAACAGTCGTATCAATACGATGACCCCAATTTATTCGGGTCTCGGTTTACACTCTCTTTATTACATAGCAATAATAGCGATGGCAAACGATCGAAAATTAGATTTGAACAACCTTTTTACGCCTTAGATACTAAGAAGAGTTATGGGTTTACCTGGCAGCAAAATGATAAAATAGATAATGAAGTGATTTTTGGCACGGGATTCACCGCCCGTCACCAAGATGATTTTTGGGAAGGATTTATTGGTGTATCACGCCAGCTTAAAAAAGATAAAATTTTGCGGTTTAGCTATGGGTATACCTATGATCAACATCGATTCAGTTCCATCTCAGATGCTGAACAAGATCTTGTCCCGCTCGACCTACGCGATAGTTATCCGTGGGCGCAGGTAGCCTATATCGAGAATCGATTTATTAAATCGCGCAGAATACGTTATCTAAGTCTAACCGAAGATATTAATTTAGGGCATGATGTTAATTTTCGATTAGGTTGGACTGACCAAAACATCGGTTCACTCAATGATGGGCTTATTATTAAGGTGAATGATAAGTACAGCACTATTATCCACAAGGGCGCGCTGCTCTCGCACAGGTTTACCATCAATGGCAGAGTGCTGGATGGCCGTTGGACCAATGGAATTATTAGTAGTAATACAGAATATTATTTC
>JBGMRO010000168.1:0-7730 GCA_048061555.1 Thiohalomonadales bacterium
CTATTTGATCTCTCTAGTGCGATAGACATGGTAATGGCGTTGTTATTGTTTAGATCAAAGGCCTGGTAAGTCGGAATAGTCTAACTAGTATACGGACGACAGGCAGATTATAGTTACATAAACAAGACAATGTGGTGATTCGAATGATATACCCAAAGCGTCTGAGATTTAGGTATAGATAGTTCTAGAACGCAATTAGAAAATAGTGTTATATCCAAGCTGAAAAATAATGGCATCGACATCGTCAAATGGTGCGTCGTCATTTTCACTTTGTTGTACCATTTTTTCAAGGCGAATATTAAATTCAGTGAACCTGGTTATTTCTAGGCCATATTTCAAACCGACGGTAGTAGTACTCAAATCAGCTAATCGGTAATCGGCACTGGCATATATCGGAGTATTTCCCTGGATCAAATTGTAATTATAAAAATTGGCTTTATCCTGTAAATAGTAGCGTAAGTGAGCTTGTAGATAGTGACCACCACCTAATTCAAATCGATATTTTCCATCAGCGGTATGGGATGAAATCCCCCAGTCATCCCAGTAATAGCGGTAGCTAAAATCAAAGACATCTTTTCCCAGAGAGTGTATTGTCTTCCAATATAGAGCCTGACGCGTTCTAGAGTCAGGGCGACTTTCATATCGATATCTTGGGCTACCCAGGTTTCCGCTTGAATTTAATTGAGTCAATATTTTGTACGGATCGGTTAGATAACCATTATCGATACCGAAGCTAATATTGAATTGCATTAACGTTGTTCGACTCAATACTTGTGTTAAACCAAGCAGTATATCGGCTACGTTTTTGTTTTCATTTTCACTGATCAGCTTTTTTTTGCCGCCTGGAATAGGGACAGGTGATAAGGCTTTTGGCACTCCACCAAAGGGATTGGTATTCTCAAGGTTATATGCAATGCCAGCAGTCCAGGTACGTAAGCGTTGATTGGTATCCCAGCTAAATGTCGCGGCTAATCCGAAAGAGGTATAATCGATCTCCTTTGAAAAATTAACGGAATAAATACCTTTGGAGGTCTCATTCATGGGTTTTTCCCAGCTAAGGTTTAAGGCACCTCGGCTATCTCGAAAATTTGGGTCCAATGGGGTTTCGTTTGCGGGAGTCGTATATGTACCATTTCCTGATTCCGTGGAAAAAGTTTGTGGAAAAGGTTGTTTAATCGCACCATTGGGAGATGAACCCGTCAGACCGTCAAATACAAATCGCACACCGAAAAATTCTTCATCATCGATTTCTTTTCGCAGGGATATCACGGGTTCTACCGCAGTTACTCTATCTTTTTCACCATAATAGAGAAGTGCCGAATCAATCTGCCACTCCTTATCTGCTGTTTCTGCGTTAACGATACCGCTCGTATCGGCCAGCATGGCGGTGGTAGCAATCGCTAAGGCTTTGCGGATCTTTTTAGGTTTATTTTTTAATTGCATCCACAGCCACCTCCACCAACACCTGAGCCACCACTTGAGCTTTCTTTGCTGTAGTAAATGTGGTCATCCAGGTAGCTATCTAATGGGTGTGAGTCCAATTGCATGCTCTTTTGTGCCAATAAATCTCGGTCCCATGGTTGAACCGTGGAGCATGCACTTAAAGAAACCAACAATGTTAATGCTCCACTAAAAATTCGAATGTTCATGGTTTAGAATCCTGATTCATAAGCTTGCTTAGTCATTCCTTGATGATGATGTAATTTTATCGTAAATGGTGTAAAAAATACATTATTTTTTGTTTACTCGACGCGGCATGTACGGTGAGGCGTTAACAGGATAGCCAACAATAGAAACAAAATAGATAGGGGAGGTCACAAACAATATCCTAATTGATTAAAACTAACAAGGTTGTAGTATAAATGACGATGCTTAAACGCAGCTTAACATAAGTTCAATAAGTTCGGATATCGCATGTAGATTTGACTAGAAGTCGAGGGGAGTTTTTATCCATGACTCACGATCTACAGGAGGGGCTAAAGGGAAAGAGAATTATAATTCATTATTGCAGAGTGGTGCGGTATTTGTGAGCAACTAAATTTCGAAACTTGAGCAGTAAGTTGTTTGACCCTGTGTGTTCATAATGTGTATAGGTATAAATGACGTGCTGATAGTGGCGAAAGATGCACAATAAAACACCCCCAGTAAAACTGGGGGCGAACTGAATTACCAATGTAACAAATAATCAGAAAATAATTAGTTCCAAATTTCCACAAATGACATCATGCCAGTGTCTGCGTGTTCGAGTATATGGCAATGGAACTGCCAACCTCCAGAATGTCCGCGTTGACCATTGTCAAGGTCTGCGTTAATTATGTTTGCGACACCTCCATTGGCCATAATGTCGTTGGCACTAAGTCCCTGTGCAGGATCAAATTTTATCGCGATCTTGACTATAGTAACAGACCCTTCACCGCTGGGGCTGCGTGGTAAGTTGACTACATCCTTGTCTTCCATTGGAGGCGCAGGAATAATCTTAATAATATTTCCGGCCGCATCTTTCTGTATGGTTTCCAATACCTGGAAGAAAAAACCGTGTAGATGGAACGGATGATCACCACCAGACATATTGGCCAGATTCCATACTTGCGTTTCGCCGACACTGGCGTCAGGCGCGTCTGCACTGGTCATTTCAGCAAATGTTTTGCCATTGATCAGAAATTTGATCATACCGTTTGCCATTGGCATGGAATGGTCAAAATTAAACGTCGATTCAGTGGCACCCGTTATATCAATTGGCGTGATGGTGCGTAGTTGTCGCGGCAATTGTAAAGCTTTTGCTTTGCCTTTCTTAAAGACTAGCTTCATCAACGGAATATCAGGATATGAGCCGTCCATCGGGTCTTTACCCATTATCACTGTATCCATTTTTGTGGGATCAGGGTTTGGTATGATGTCGATTGTATGACGACCTCTCACGACGTCCTTCCAGTATACGATGAGTTCAGTACCGGGTGCGCCTACAGGAGTAAAAACAATATCCGCTCTTTCACCCGAGACAATCTTGATAGTATTCAAGCCTGTTATCGGTGATTCCAGCAGCCCACCATCACCGCCAATTCGAGTCAATGTATGGCCCGGTACTTCGATATTCATAAAGCGGGTATTGGCTACATTCACCATGCGCCATCGCAAGGGCACGCCCGATTTTACTTTCATTGTGGGTAGTTCTCGTCCATTGACCAACATCGTATTGCCTGTGCGACCATTGATTTTTTTAAGCAAAATTTCCTTTCCTGTGCCGGTAAAGGCGTCTTCGATTTGTCCATTTTTATCCAGCAGAATATCGTCTAGTACCAAGATGCGTTGTTTCAGATTGCTGAGTTGATCTAGAGCTGCGGAATTGTCTAGCTGGTTGTCATTAGGTTCAACCAGTATCGCCCCCGCCAGGCCTTTTTCCACCTGCTCATTAGATCTGACGTGCGGGTGATACCAGAACATCGAGGCGTCTTTCAAGACAAACTCATAACGAAATGTCTGTCCCGGTTGTATCGGATTTTGCGCAACAGATGCACCATCCATATCAGCGGGCAGTCGTATACCGTGCCAGTGTATGGTCGTTGGTTCGGGTAGACTATTGGTAAAATGCACAATTAGCGTATCGCCGACCTTTGCTTTTATCAGCGGGCCGGGAACCACACCATTATAGCTGTAGACTTGGGAAAATATCCCGGGTTTTATTTCAACATAGTCAATGCGTGCTTCCAGGTTAATTTCCATGATCTTTGGATCCGGATTTATGTCCTTAGCGATCTGTAGACCAAAGGCCTCTTTATCACTTGCAGCCGTAGTACCTGCTACAAAAAACAAGGAAGCCGCAATGCAAATAGGTGCGGCCAGTTTTAGTTTATACATAATACATCCCTCTTTTAACTTTATGGTTAGTTGGAAATCCATTTGCAACATGCCAACAAGGCATATAAGTACCGTCAATCAAATTGATTTGTTAGCAACTTTAACATTCGTAAATAGTATTAAAAATCTCGAATCAAAAAACATTCGATTGACTTGACGAGGCTAAATATAAATAGGATTTATTAAATTATTATTAATTTGCAGTGGTAATTTTTACCTTTTGGTTCAATTTTTAAGGAAAGCATTGCTGACTTTCAGTTTGACGAAATGTAGTGAAGGATAAACTGAAAAAGTGTGTCGGATAAAGGGAAGGTGCTATAGGGAAATAACCGTAGATATTTCGGGGGCGATTATTGTTGCGGTGTTGATACGGATGATCACTCAGCATTATTGGAAGCTAAAAAATAATTTGTTACTGTATTTGTGAAAAATGGTTCTCCCGGCAGGATCGGATTTTGGGCGACGGTGGAACCATTCATATCTGCGGGAAGCCGTAGGCCATGCCAGTGAATAGTAGTAGTTTCGGGTAAATTGTTGCTGAAGTAAACGATCAGGGTATCCCCGACCTTTGCTTTAATAAGGGGGGGCTGGTACCGTACCATTATAAGTATAGACCTTGGATAAAATGCCCGGTACAATCTCGCCATAATCCTCTCTTGCCTCAACGATTTTTCGGGTTCCACTGCCTTTCCTCAACTTGACCTCAATAAAGAGTTGTATAGTCATGATAAAAACGACAGAAACGCTTCAGCAAAGTATCCTAAAACAGCGAGATGAATTGGCGGGTCTGTTGAAGGCGCCCATGAAGACGATTGCTCATAACTGCAGTATCGTTTGGAATCAGCGAGACCCACTCAATCAGGTATTGCTAAAGGCTTTAGAAGAGGTGCCTCATGTTAAATATCTCTATGTCCTGGATACGCAGGGTATTCAAATTAGTGATAACATCGGCCAAGCGGGAATTATCGAAAGGGACTTTGCTCGGGATCGTCGTCATCGACCGTATATGCGCGCAGCGATCTCCAATATCGAATTTTTGTTATCGGACGCCTATATTAGTTTGCGTGCGCAGAGGCCATCCTTGACCGCGATCCAGGTCGTGCGTGATAAGCATGCGAAGCAAATCGGGTTTTTAGGGGCCGATTTTGATTTGCGTAACCTTCCATTGACACGTCCACTGTATGTAGAGCCACATTATTGGCAACAAATAAAGGGCGATCCTTCGATACGGAGTGCGGTGTTTAATCAATCTCGAGTTGATAGTGTCCTGGATCAGCACATCGATATCGTGATGAGTGTGGTCGAAGAGCTCATGACTCGGCACGGGGTCTTTCATGCCAAATTACACTATTCCAGCAGTCGGGCGGTGATATGGTTGCACGATGATCCTTATCGATATCGATTACTCGATATCGATGCGTTAATAGATCCGAATATCTGTCTGGCCTATCCGAGAGGAGAGTACCCAAAAGATGCGCTAGTACCCGAGCATAAAATTGCAGTGATATTGGCCGCATTCAAAACACTTAGACAAATGGACGATACCCTGTATTTACGTTCAAGCACACTGAATATTTTTAATGGTGTCATTGGTTTAACATTCTCATGTGACGGCTCACATTATATTCCCTACGAGGAGTTTTTAGATAAAGATCATGCCTTCTGGAGTCACTAGTGTGCATTGACTACGTTAACGCCATCGTGTTCTAACTCAAGTTTCGGAGTTCAAGAGTTTAACAATGCTGACCATTGGTGGATAAGCGAAGCGCATCCACCATATTGCAGCGTAGTACGGTTAACGAGCCACTGAACTCCGAAACTTGAGTTCTAAGCGGTAGACAGGCTCTTAGTGAAAAATGTCCTAGAATTATCAAGTTTATTCAACGCTTGCCGATAACTCGATGGGTACACAGATAGGTTGGTAAGAAACAAGAATTTTGCCGCTATTTTTAAGTTTTTATTGCGGGTTTGAAGAATAATTGATTGAATTTGTTTACAAAAATGAGGCAGCTATACGGCTCTTCATCTTTATAACCGGTTTTTTATTGTTGGCGCTGGCGGAGCGATATTATACGAAACGCCAATCGACTGCGAATCGGGCAAGACGCTGGCTGAATAATTTAGGTCTAGTCGTGCTTAGCTCGGTCTTGTTGCGTGCGGTACTACCGGTTGCCGCAGTGGGCGTCGCCTATCTCGTCGAGCAAGGCCAGGTGGGCTTGATTAATCAATTCGATTTTCCCTTCTGGACCAAGCTGCTTATCGCTATCATCCTGTTAGACCTTTCCATTTTTCTGCAACACTGCCTATTCCATGCTATTCCTGTCTTGTGGCGTGTGCACCGGGTGCATCATTCCGACCTAGATTGTGATGTAAGCACGGGTCTCCGATTTCATCCAATCGAAATTATATTGTCCATTCTGATAAAAATGATAGTTATCGTGATGCTCGGAGCGCCTGTATTGGCCGTGATTATATTCGAAGCAGTGCTGAATTTTATGTCCATGTTTTCGCATTCGAATATTCAGTTAAACAGGAAGTTTGAGAAAATATTGCGTTGCTTCGTCGTCACGCCTGATATGCATCATCTACATCATTCTGCACAGGAAAATGAAACCAACAGTAATTTTGGATTCAATATCTCTCTATGGGATAGAGTGTTTGGTACCTATATCGCTGAGCCTAGTGAAGGACAGTTGGGAATCACCGTCGGCTTGGATCATTTTAGAGAGGGTAACTGGCAGAGTTTTTGGGGGTTATTGCGTATGCCATTCGCAATCAACGTCAGAGGTTATGCGATTAATTACCGGGATACCAAAAACGCCGATGATATCGCAATGGCAAAAAAAATTGAGATCAAGAATGTTGAAAATAAAAAATTGCTAAAAGAGCTAAATCGTCTGAACGGAGATCTCGCCTCAAAAGTCATTTCCCGTACGCAACAATTGAAGACGGCAAAGGGGGAGACGGCAAAGGCCGAGAAGGCCAATACTGCTAAAACAAATTTTCTCTCCAATATGTCGCACGAACTGCGCACGCCACTCAACGCTATTATCGGTTACGCCGAGTTGTTGTTAGAAGAAGATAAGCCTGGATTAGTACAAACGCAAAGAACCGATATGGAAAGAATACAGCAAGCGGGCAGACATTTATTAGAGCTGATTAACGAAATTCTGGATCTTGCCAAGCTGGAATCTGGCAAGGTGTCTATGACATTACAGGCGGTCGACATCTTTGCCATAATTGAAGAAACTTTATTGTTGGTTATGCCTATGGCTAGTGCGCGTGATATTCATACTCACTTTTTTACGAATGGTAGAGACCGTGAGAGCGATAAACAGTCAGTAATTGTCATCGGTGATGAGAAATCTCTCAGAGAGGTCATGCTAAATTTATTTTCGAATGCCATTAAATATAATAAGCAGCAGGGTGCTATTAAAGTGAGCGCAGATTGTGTTGCAGGCGGTCGCTTAAGGATATCTGTAGCCGACACGGGACGAGGTATTAGCACACTGCAGCAACAAGAGTTATTCAAACCCTTTAGTCGGATCGATATTCAAGATGCTATCGAAGGTACCGGCATAGGCCTAACGATTTGTAAAAAACTAGTCGAACTTATGCGGGGGGATATAGGTATGTTTAGCAATACCCATGGCGGTGCTACGTTCTGGTTTGAAATACCCCTATCTGATGTAGAAAAAAATCAATCGTTACAGATTAGTTCACGAGCGGGTTAATACAGCCAGGTACACACTATTTTTTGCGTTTGTTAATTTGTGATGCCAAGGTTGCGCTAGCACTCCAGCGACGTAACAAGAGTATTTTGTGTCCACCACGTTCTTGCTCGCAATGTGGGCAAGTCAAGTAGGCGAGGTAGA
>JBGMRO010000169.1:0-7723 GCA_048061555.1 Thiohalomonadales bacterium
AAGTAGGTCTCTAGCAAAATGCAGTAAAATACAAGCAGAGCAGTTATGCCTATACGAATGTCATGTTATTAGAAGTAAATACTAGCAGAATATTGTGTGTTGAGCTAGTCTTGTAGGCTATGGAGAGTCTTATGAGCATTGCACAAACCATTCAAAATACCGTTGAGGCTATGCCTGCTGGCCAAATATTTGGCTACCAGGAGCTGCCTAGCTATGCTAAATCACCGGATGCGGTGATTAAGGCGGTTAGTCGTATGGTGTCTGATAAGCAATTGGAGCGCTTCTCAAAGGGGAAGTTTTATGTTCCGAAGAAGGGCTTGCTTGGTATTAGAAAACCGTCAGACAGCGAGTTGATCCGTTCAATGCTGTATAAGAATGGATGTTTACGTGGCTATGTGACTGGGTTGTCGCTCTATAATCAGCTAGGATTGACGACACAAGTACCGCGTACCATCACTGTTTCATATAATGGTGGTCGGCAAGAAAAAGAGTTTGGCACCATTCGCATTAAAACCGTGGTGACGCGTATTCCTATTCAGGAAAAGGACGTTAAGCTTTTGCAATATCTGGATGCATTAAAAGATATAAAGAAGATAATGGACTCTGATATCAATCTCTCCCTTAAGATCATACGAAAATATATTTCAGAATTATCAGAGCGAGAACAAGGGCGCTTGCTGAAATTAGCACAAAGCTACTATAGCCCCCAAGTCAGGGCATTAGTGGGGTTATTATTGTCGAGTTTGAAATTATCGGTTCCAAGTTCGTTGGCTCTCTCGCTTAATCCGACGACGATCTATAAATTAAAATTGGATCAGTCACATTGGCCAATGGCTAAGGAATGGCATATCCGATGAAGTTACATGAAGACAATGAGGTATTTGCTGAACTAGTCGCAGTGACCGCAGAAACAATTGGATTACCTCAGGTTTATGTTGAAAAAGATTATTGGGTGACTAAAGCACTCAAATATCTTTCAGAATCGTCGCATGTTGGTGAGGTTGTTTTTAAAGGGGGTACGTCTCTTTCTAAAGCATACAGATTGATAGATCGTTTTTCGGAAGATATTGATTTGGCTGTGCTTGCGGGTGATACCAGTGATGCTGCGCAGAAAAAATTACTTAAAGGTGTAGAAGCTGCAGTGACTCAAGGTCTCACCTATCTAAAAGAGGATGCTCGGGAGTCAAAAGGCTCTAAATATCGTAAGACAGTTTATCAATACCCACACAGTATTGATGGTGGTGATTTTGGACAAGCCTCTCCTGAGTTGCTTGTAGAAGTTAATGCTTTTACCAAACCTGAGCCTTTTGAATCGAGAGAGTTGCAAACGTTGATAGCCGAAGTTCTGCTAGAAAAAGGCGAAGCAGATCTGATTACGCAGTATGAGCTAGAAAAATTTTCGATTAATGTTTTGTCTGTTAGACGAACTCTTGTTGAAAAAATGCTAGGTGTTATTAAAGACAGCTATCACGACGACCCAATAGCAAAATTATCGGATCAAATTCGTCACCTGTATGATATTTGTCAGATATTAAAGCATGATGAATATAGACGTTTTGTTACAGGTACAGATTTTAAACCGCTTTGTAAGCTTTGCATTGAGGATGAGAAAACAAGTTTCTTCGAACATTCAGATTACCTTGAATACCCACTTGTAGATGCACCCATCTTTTCTGAATTTGGAAATTGGCGACCATCGCTTAGCACGAGATACACAGGTGCATTTTCAAATTTAGTTTATGGTGAGTTGCCAACAATGAACGAAATAGAAGAGACCTTTGATTTTATTAAAGTGAATTTGGATTAACGACAAAAAATGAAATAACGTTAAAAAATGTGGGTCTTACTATAGAATATTGAAAATGACGAACATGTATTATTGAATACATTGACTTGACCTGGGCGGGTAATAGGTGTATATACACTTATATGAATAGTAAAAACACCCAAATAGATTTAGCGGCTTGCTCTAATTGTGTGAGTTTTAACATACGCAAGGCCATGCGGGCAGTGTCGCAGCATTACGACCAAATCCTGGCACCTTCGGGATTGCGCAACACACAATTTGCGATATTAACGGTTCTGCGCCTAAATGGTAATTTAGCAATTACTGAGCTAGCAGATCAGTTAGTTATGGATCGAACCACGCTAACTCGAAATTTAAAGCCTTTAGAGAAAGATGGTTATCTTAGAATTTTACCGGGTTTGCAGGATAGGCGGTCAAGGCTTATTGAATTAACGGCTGCCGGAAAAAAGGTGCAAAATAATGCGATACCCCATTGGCAAAAGGCGCAAGATGAAATGATTAATTTTTTGGGTAAATCAAATACCAGGCAGTTTATAAGCGACTTACGGATTGCTGCAACAAGTCACAAACGGCTTTGATATTTTTTTGTAACAATAGGTGTATATACACCATTTAGCGCACTAAAAGGAGATTAACATGAAAGCAAAAATACTCGTGAACACCAGTACAGGCAAGATTGGATTTGCAGTAGCAATGCAGCTGCTAGAAAAAGATTACCCTGTTAGAGCCTTTGTACATCGTGCCAGCGCTCGAACCCATATACTGAAAGATGCGGGTGCTGAAATATTTATTGGTAATATGTTGGATATTCGTGATGTACGTGAATCGTTAAAAGATATTCAACGTAGTTTTTATACATTCCCAGTTGAAAGTAATCATTTACACGCCAATATGATTTTTGCCACAGCCGCAAATGAGGTAAAGCTTGAAGTCGTTACTAAATTAACACAATGGTTTTCAAATCCTGTCCACCCATCTGCTTATACGCGTGAACATTGGTTGACAGACCAAGTGATGTCATGGATGCCGAATGTTGATGTCATCACCGTGAACCCAGGTCTATTTGCCGACAACATTTTCTTTGTGCTTGAAATGATAGCGCAACTGGGAATGATGCCCATACCGATCGGTGATGGTCTCAATGCCCCTCCTTCTAATGAAGATATTGCGCGAGTTGTGGTGGGTACTTTGATTAACCCCAAGCCTCATATTGGTAACTCCTATCGTCCTACCGGACCCGCGCTTCTTTCGCCACAGGATACGGTTGAAATTTTTTCGAAAGTTCTAAATAAGAAGGTAAAATATATGGATGTTTCTCAATCCATGTTTTTAAAAGCCATGACCGCGCTGGATTTTCCAGAATTTGGTATTTCCCAGATTCTGCATTATATGGAAGAACATAAACGTACCGCACTGACAGTTGATGCGCCGAATACCGTAGTACGCGATATTGGTGGTTGTGATCCTGAAGATTTTGAAACTATCGCCCGTCGTTATATCGCTGATAGACCAGAGGCGATTCAATCTGTTGGTAATAAACTAAATGCCATTAAGTTTTTCGTCAAAATGTTCTTGACGCGGACACCGGATATGCACAAATACGAAATGCAACATAATCACCCTATGATCAAAAACCCGGTCTACTCGTCCGACTCAGATGAGTGGTTTCGTGAGCATAACAAAATGAGCGAGGCGACATTGGTTGATAAAGTGGGTCACAACGGAAATCTGCAATCAGTTGGGCAGTAATGACAATTTGTTCGCCATTTTTTATCTTGAAGCAACCAAGGAGTTGATGCAAACATAATAATCCAGAAATTTTAACTTTGATACAAACAACCAACAAACTGGAACTACAAATTCAATCGGAATTCGACATTGATGTAACAGATAATTGGCAACTCACGGTGCGGGGTCGTTTTCGTGCTGATGCACAGGATAAGATTAGTCCAAATGATAGCCCGGTTTTATTTCGTTCCTTAACGCTTAAGCCGAAACCAACGGTTACCGTGACCCCACGCTATGAGCGTAGCCATCTAGTCCCTGCAAAGCTTCAGGTCCGGCACCACGAGCGATTTGCTAGAACGCATGCTCCACGCGGCCTTCGCAATATTTCGCCGACAGTTAACGGGAGAGCAGTTATATTGATTTGTTTATTCTGTCGTAGATTTTGAGTCTTTAGTTTCAGCTTCGTCCAACCATACCATGAACAATGTATAGCCCAGTACAAATACCACTGCGCCAATAAACAATCCAATAATGCCATGCGCTATCATACCGCCGATAGCGCCGATAAAAATCACCGCCATTGGGGCCTTTACACCACGACCAAGAAGTATCGGCTTCAGTACATTATTCATCAGACCCACAGCAATATTCCAGATCAGGAATACGACAGCGGCAAATGTACCCGTTGTAGAAAATGCGTAGATAGATAAAGGGATGAGTATAATGAGAATATCTATTTGCACAACAGCAAGCACCAGGCACAGTAGAGCCAGCGCCCCTGCCCACGGAATATCCATGGCCATAAAGCCCAGTCCCGCCAGTATTGCCTGCAATATGGCAATCCCCAGTATGCCGTTGACGACGCTCCTGACTGTCGCCTGAGCCAGATCGGTCATGTTCTTGCCATTCTCGCCCACAAGTCTCGTCAGTATCGCTTCTGCCGCTTGCCGTCCTTTCGCTGCAGTCGCCAGAAACACCCCCGCAATAATAATAGAAAACGAGAACATCAGAATAGTAAAGCCAGCGCCAGCCGCTGTAGAAATAAGCCATTTGCCAATTTTCTCAAGCTCAGGCCGTATTTTGCGCACTGTTTCTTTCGGGTCTTCCGAGGCCCTTGTCCAGAATGCTGAAATTTTTTCTCCAACTAAGGGCCATCCTTTCACGCTTGTGGGAGGAGGTGGTATAGTGAGCTTATCCTGTTTGACTTGAGTTGAAAGTTCTTGTGCTTCATCAATCAGTTCACCGCTTAAGATGACGGTAGGTGTAATGAGTAATGCCAGCAGCAGGAAACTGTAGAGGGTCGCACTTAAGGCATTGCTAAGGCCAAGTTTAGACTGTAATAATTGATGCACGGGATAGCTACCCACCGCAATGATAATTCCCCAGATGACCGGGACGACAAATGGTGCAGCAATATAAAGTGACCAGAAGGCCAGTAACGCAATCAGACCGATTCTTATGGCCACATCTATTTGCTGATTGCTGGATTTCTGTAGCTGTACATTCTCTTCGTTGTTCTTCACTAGCTACTCCTGATCTTATTGTTCACTCGCGAGGTAGTGGGATTTCTACTATTCAAAGTTCCGGTGTGCAATATACCACCAAGTGATGAGGATAGGGAAATTGCGGCTGAGAGTGGTCGTTTGTCTGCTGTCCTAGTAAAGGACTTTTGACTTAATGAATCGAGCGGTTCCTGGTTGTCTGGTAGAAGATTAGCAAGATTATATTTTTACTATTAAGTGACCTGATAGTAGTGATCGGCATGTCTCGATGTAAGTACGCTAGCATTTGAAGAGACAACATAATGTTATATCGCAGAGTGCGCTATTTTCACCACCGCTAAAACGTATTGGTTATAGCGTACCTTTTAGGTTAGCATGTGTTCGACCGGCAGCCTTGATTGCGCTAGCCTTAATGGCACCGGCAACTTCTTCGGCTGCCTTGTTACTCTTCATTGCGCGTGCAATATTCACCCCGCCAATGAGTATACCCAGCATGGACCAGCCCCTGTCACGGCGCTCTTCATCAGAGCCGCCAGCGAGGCCGTCCGCGATCAGCGTCGCTATTACCGCCATTTTCTTCTCATAGTCGGCATGGATATCAGCACCAAAACGTACCACTTCTGTGGTTAAGGTAGCCATCGCACAGCTGCTCGCCAGGTCGTTACGGTGTGGTTTTCCAAGGTAGTAATCTGCAAAGGCCTTAACCCAGTCGGTGCCAAATTTGGCTTGAAATTCTGGTATAGCCACAATGACCTCATTGAGGCCCGCCGTAAGCGCCGCCTTGAAAGCGCCGTCCTTTGAGCCGAAGTGCGCGTAAAATGCACCTGAGGTTACGCCTCCGGCTTTTGCCAAGCCGTCCACGCCAATTCCGGCATAACCATGTTTGCGAAACCCCTGAACCGTTGCTTCTAGCATTTTTTGTCGAGTTTGTTCTTTGTTAATACCTTTGTGTCGCATATTGTGCCGCCTTAATAATATAACGAACGCTATTTAGTGTTGACAAATAACGTTCGTTATATAATACTTGTTATATAGCGTTCGTTATATTACCGTTTAATATTGTAGGCGCTATTTTCAATTAATTCTATGTATATTTTAAGGAGAGCAAAATGCCAATAGCCATCACACTTACCGAAGGCGCCTTACCCAAAGGCTGTGAAAAAGTAGCAGGAAAACGCATCACAGACGCATTTCTGAAGTGGCACGGATTGTCCGGTAATACGGTAATGAAGCCTAATGTGACCAACCACATACACATTTTACCCAAAGACAATACCTTGTCCGGTGGTGAACCCTTTATCGGTGCCTGGATTGAAACTAAAACGCCATCTTTTGCGCTCAGTTCGAGAGATATCCAGGAGGGTTTCTTCAAAGAGGCCACGGATATTATTGAGGAACTCTCTGGCGGGACGCTGCCTCGCAACAATATATACGCCAATGCCGTACATACGGTGGACGGTACCTGGAACATGGACGGACGGGCCATGACGAATGAGCAGCTAGGTGATGCCATTGCCAAGGGCTAAAACCGTCGCTATTGGTCAATAATATAAATCGTAACTACTCACCCTACTAGGCGCTTTCTCGTTCCTAGGCGGGAGCGCGTTGCAACGAGGAAACCGTATCCCGGGCTGAAGCCCCAGCTTCAGCTCACTATGCGGATATTCAGTTTCATACAAACCTCTTCCTATCTCAAACCCGGATTAATAACACCTATTGGAAAATATGAGTTTACTATGAAGCAAAGAATATTACATACGATGTTGCGTGTCTCAGACATGCAAACCTCGATAAATTTTTATACGCAAGTCATCGGCATGCGTGTGTTGCGTACCCTAGAGCAGCCAGCGGAAAACTACTCGCTGACGTTTCTTGGGTTTGCCGATGAGTCCGACAGCTGTGTACTGGAATTAACCTACAATTATGGCATTGTCAAATACAATATGGGTAATGCCTATGGACACATCGCGATAAGTGTTGATGACTGCTATACCGCCTGTGCCGAGATAAAATCACGCGGTGGTAGGGTAACGTTAGAACCGCAACTATTACAAGGAAGCAACGAAATTATTGCCTTCGTTGTTGATCCCGATGGGTATAAAATCGAATTAATTCATCGTCGAGTATAGTCGATGATACTAATCGATATCACATTCAAATTTTTATATATAATTGCGCATTCTCGTCATAGTGTATTATTCTAAGTTAACGGCGATAAAAACTGAGGATTGAATAACACATGAATGTCAGCAAGTTGAAATGGATCGGCACTATCACAGGTATCGCAGGGGCGAGTTTGCTGGCCGCTAACGTGGATATCAGTGGTTATGGTTTTATTTTGTTTGTAGTGTCGGCAATTAGTTGGATTATTGCCGGTTGGACAATGAAAGAAATGAGTTTGGTATTTCTTAATATTGCATTCCTGATTATTAACGGATTCGGTATTTATCGTTGGCTGTAGCTATCCTTTCACATAAAAAGACACCATGTCCTGCATAATCCACTGCTTGTCGTTCGTTGCCTAACTAGTTCTACTTTGTTACTTTAAATCATCTCACAAAAATTTTGTTTTTTACAAGCAAGTCGATACAGACTACTTGTAGGAACAACGAAGTAATATAGTGCTTATGGCCTCGGTCATAGGACTGACATGGTCAATTCAGGACACGCTGTGAATACATCCCTG
>JBGMRO010000170.1:0-7704 GCA_048061555.1 Thiohalomonadales bacterium
GCATTTGGAGAAAGCATGGCCACAGCGACAATATCAGCGACGCCTGCGCCTCTGATATTTAATCACGCCTCCGTAGCAGGGCAAGTTTGCGCAAGTTGTCATAATGGCGTAAATGCCATGGGGCTATCGGTAAATCACCTAACGACGAATAGCGCCGCTTGTGACGATTGCCATAGCGCTGTCGCATGGATTCCCGCGACTATGGACCACGGGGGTATCACAACGCTCTGCTTCGACTGCCATAACGGAGTACAAGCGATCGGCAAACCTACTACACATATTAACGCAACGAATAGTTGTGATGCTTGCCATACCAGCGTAGGAACTTTTTTAACCTGGATTGTCGATCATACAGCCGTCCTCGGATCGTGTAGTTCCTGTCACAACGGCACGAATGTAATGGGAAAGCCTGCTAACCATATTGTTACAACAAGCGCATGCGATAGCTGTCATAACACCGCTGCCTGGTTACCTGCCAGGGTCGACCATAGTCAGCTTGTAGGGAGTTGTGAGTCTTGTCATAACGGTCTGTCTGCCACGGGTAAACCTGTGTTTCACATAGCGACCACATCAACTTGTAGTCTTTGCCATAGTGTTATTGCATGGTTACCGGCATATTAGAGGGATATAGGTAGGGCATAAGCAGGATCAGGAAGCTTTGCATGGACTTTAGTGATCTAAGTGGCGCGTTAGATTCAATCATCGCACCTCACACAAATCTTTATAATAGTCTGATGCGGAAAATTGTTGTAGCGAGCGCGCCCGGTTCATAACGTATGGATGATCACTCAAGTTTTCCGACAACCTCGCGACAATATCCGTGTCTACATCGTTTTTCTGTGCCATGAGTGTGTCGATGTTGAGTTGTTGATAGAGTTCCTTGCCGATGAGTAATTTTGCCATTGCAGAGAATGACACCGACAGATCTTGACAGGCCAATAAACCACCACGGTCGGCGGTGTATTCTGCCTTTCTAGACCAGCCACGCAGTAAATACGCCACGATTGTGGATACCAAGGGTAATCGTAAGGTATCAGATAGACTGGTTAAAACCATCCATTGTGTATGGCCACATTTGATATGCGTTAGTTCATGACCGATGACGTAACATAGCTCCTCCGGTTGCATGGCTTCAACCGTGGCAGAATGTAGCACGATTGTTTTACGACCCATGGCGCCCATTGCAAAGGCGTTAATCGTCGGGTTTTGCATAACAAACAAATCTGGTAAAGCCTGTCCAATACGTCTCGCTGCCGTTAAAGCGACATCATAGACCTCAGGTAATTGTTGCGGGCCTATTTTTACGGCCTGCCCAAGCAATTGGCCCTGGCGGACCTTCAACCAAAACATTGAGCCAATAACGATGACCGCCGCTGCACCCATCGTCACAGATAACAGGAATGACATTGCGACAAACAGTATCGTTAGCCCCACGAGTAGGCTTTTGACTTCGCCTTGTTCACGTAAGTCATTCGGATTAATAACGTTGCTTTGTCCGTCGTCCCCAGCATCGGGGGGCGCACCCGGCTCTGGCGGTGCCTCCTGCCGAAACAAGGGGTAAAGGATGGCCGCGAACAAAATGGCAAAACAGAGGACAATGAGTATGCGCATCATTAATGCCTTTCGTTTAATCTATCAAGTGCGTACAGCAGATGGTACCACGCTTGGGGTATCGGTATTTGATCCCAATACGGAATTTTCACGCATCCGTAACCAGCTCGGCAACAAGACCAGCGTAAATAGTGTGCTCACACTCAAACCACCGACGATTACAGCGGCTAAGCCCTGATAGAGTTCTGTGCCGGCACCGGAAATCAGTAACAAGGGTAACATGCCAAACAGGCTTGTCAGGGTACTCATGAGTATTGGGCGTAATCGACTTTCTATGGCTTGCTCGACAGCATCTTGTCGCGCCAAACCGTTGCGTTCTGCGGCACGCGTTTGGTGTACCAATAAAATGGCGTTGTTTACCACCAGACCCAATAAGATGATAAATCCAAATCCGGTCAATACATCCAATTTTGGTGATATCGACCAATTTAACAAGGCCAGCCCCACTAGCCCCCCTACGGTCGCAAACGGTATTGTGGTTATTACCAGCAGGCTGTCTAAAAATGATCTAAATAATGCGCTCATTAATAAATAGAGAATAATCAAGGCCAAGACCAGACTCTCCAGCAAGTTTGACCAGGTTATTTTCATTTTATTGGCACTGCCCGTAAATTGCACTTCCCCATCTTCCGGCAGTAGAGGTTCAATCTCTGGTACCACCTTCTCTTTGATAATATTTAACGCCTGCTCCATAGCCATACCGGTGGGTATATTCACTTCCAACGTAATGGTACGACGACGATTAATACGCCGAATCTCGTTTGGCCCGGCGGTACGTACAATGGAGACCAACTCACTCAGTGGTAATACGCCGCTATTGGGCGTCGCCAGGGGAATGGCGGCCAACTGTTCTGGTGTATCCCAGTCTTGACCGCGCAATAAAATGTCCATGCGCTGCTCGCCGTCAAAATAATCACCCACATAGAGTCCGTCGCCTAAGGCCCTGACGATCTGCGCGACTTGCTTGCGTGACCAACCCGCCTCGGCGATGCGTCTTTCGTCGGGTATCAATTTTAATTCAGGTTCGGACAAATCCAGGCCTGGCCTGGGACGTGGCGACCGGCCAGGTAGATGCTGCCGTATGGCCAAAAACCCGGCCATGGCGGCATCCAATAAAGAGTCAATATTGGTGCCCTGTATATCAACCTCGATCGACCCACCCGAGCCAAAACCACTAAATAATGAAGAACGTTTAGCAAACGCGATGGTATCTGGAAATCCTGCGATAAGCTTGTTAATTAAGGGAACCAGTTTCTCGGTCTGATCAGGGTCTTTAGTACGTGCCCCCATAAATACAAAGGTATCGGAGGCAACAAAAAAATAGTTGTCTATGGCCGGTTGTTTGTCACCATCTACATAGGGCTGCATGCGATCCGCAACCACCTGCCCCAATTCTTTTTCCAAGGTATCGACGCTCGTACCCGGGGGCGGCAATACAAAGGCAAATACCAGATTGCGATTACCGGTGGGCAAATAATCGAGCTTGGGTAACAAAGCGACCGCCAGGGCGACGGGCACGAGTAAGAGCGAGACTATCCAGAGAACGCGCTTAGTATTTGAACTGGTTAGATACATAATGGCACGGGTGGTATTGCGCCACCAATGTTCATGGGGGTCATGCATTTCAATATTTTTTAACCAGGTCGCGGCCGCAGCGGGCAATACCGTAACCGCAACAATCAAAGAGACAATCACCGCGGCGGCGATAGTCAAGGCCAAATCCGCAAATAATTGTCCACCCTCGTCTTTCAAAAAGACCACCGGTAAAAATATTGCAGCCGTGGTAGCCGTAGACGCCAGCAAGGCCCCCCAAACTTTTTCCGTACCGACCAGTGCCGCCTCTCCTGCTGCAACCCCTCGTTCTCGCAAACGTACAATGCTCTCAAGTACGATAATCGCGGCATCCAGAACCATGCCCACGGCAAAGGCCAAACCCGCGAGAGAAATGACGTTAATGGAACGACTCGACACGTCCAAAAACATCGCAGTGGATATAATGCACACGGGAATAGCGATAGCGACCATAAAGGTTGCTCGAAATTTCCTGAAAAACCACCACATAATCCCCACCGCGAGAAACATTCCGAGGAAAAGATTAGTCACTACCATTCTTATTGAGCGATGAATATACAGCGTTTCGTCATAGACTTGTTCTATCGTCAAACCGGCACGCTTCAGCGGGCCGTCGCTCAATTCCGCTGCCGCCTGTTTTAAACCCTCCATGACTGCCAACATGTTCACACCGATCTCTCGATGGGCATTAACGGCCATGGCCGGTGAACCATTTTGTATCACGAAACGAGTACGGTCCTTGAGTCGCATTTCGACACTCGCAACGTCCTGCAATTGTACCGCTTGCCCGTTACGCCACTCGATTACCATCGTCTTTAACTCATCCACCGAATAGGCACCCGCAAATCGAACGGTATAGCGGCGTTTACCTACCTCCGCAAAACCCGCGGAGGTATCTTTAGAGTCGCCCGCCAAGGCCGCCACTTTTGGAAGTTCTATACCTAGTGTTGCGGCCTTATACGGATCAAAGGTCACTCTAATTTCCTTTTCACGACCACCACGGACCTCGGACAAGGCCACTCCTGGTACGCGTTCAAATCGAGTTTGTACCACTTCCTTTAAGTAATCGTGGTAACTGGAAATATCTCGATCGTTACCCGGCGAGGGTTTGATTATGAACCAGGCAATCGCGCGGCTACGACCTCCAATAGAACTAATAATAGGCTCTTCAGCATCGGTGGGATAACGGGGTACGCGATTGAGTCGGTTCATGACCTCAAGCAGAGAGCGTCGCAGGTCGGTGCCTACTTGAAATTCGATAGTAATGCGACCACTACCACGGAGCGCACGCGCGGTAAGTTTGGTTAGACCGGGTAAACCGCGTAAAACGCTTTCCTGTGGCTCAATAATCTCCGACTCTACTTCATTGGGAGCAGCCGCCCGCCATACGGTATTCAAGGTAATCTTGGGGCGTTCCACCTCTGGCGTTAATTGCACCGGTAAGCGAGTGCCACTGACATAACCGAACATCAATACCAGCAGGACAGCGACGACGACGGCGACCGGGTTGCTCAACGAAAGACGAGTAAGTGTCATAATGAGATCAATTGGACAGGTTATTGGGTACGAGTAGGAGCGCCAGTGGTATTTTTAACGTGTACATCCCCCGCGATTTTTTTAGTGGTGTGGGTCTCTATCACGGATACTTTTTGTCCTGGTCTGAGGCGTTCTCCACCGCGTATGATGACCTTATCACCGGCCTTCAAGCTTGGATTTTTTACCTCGATGACATCACCTGATGCGATGCCGATACTGACACTGAGTTTTTCTACGGTAGCATCGTCCTTCAGTCTAAAAATCGAGATACCCCCACGCCGCAAAACTAAAGCGTCACGGGGGACCGCAAGGACCTCTCTCGGTACCGCAGTCGGTAAGGCAACGCGTACCGACTGCCCGACACGCCAAAGCGGTGCAGTAAAATCGAGGCGTAAATCCATCATTCGAGAACGTTCATCACCCACCGGAACGAGTGCCCGAATCTTTGCTCGTATATTGGCTTCGTGACGAACACCTCGATTAATCAGTAATTCTTCACCTTCTGTTACAAAATTTACAGAGGCCAAGGGTGCACGCGCTTGAATTTCCACCGATTTCGAATCGATCAAGCGTACAATTTTGTCACCGATCTTAGCCCGCTCTCCAGTACGTAAAAGACGTTCAGATATCACTCCTGCAAACGGCGCACGGATTTCGTGTCGTGCCATCTCTTCCTTGGCCTTTAATAAGCGTACTTCAGAAATATTGAGTTCATTTCGCGCAACTTCTCTATCGGCGGTCGTCTGCTCTAAACGAGTCTGGGCAGCATTATTTTGCTTTGCCAGCTTCTGTAGACGCACGCCTTCCTGGATGTAGTACTTTAGCTGGGCCTTCTCGCGTTGTACCGCTGCGCTGAACTCTTCTATGCGCAACTTTACAAACGTATTATCGATCTTGGCAACAATTTGGTTTTTCTGCATACGTTGCCCGACTTCCGCGACCTGAATAAGACGCCCCTCGACCTCGGTCGCCAGCTTTGCATCGTTTCGACTAATCACCGTCCCCGACACCCAAGAGAAAGGCGCCAATTTTTGCCTAGTCGCTTCCGCTACAACCACGGGGGTAACATGTGAGCCCCGTTTCGATTGACTCTTTTTTTCATCCTTGGCAGCTATATTTGTGGCGAAAAATAAGCAGTTAGCAAACACTAGCACGATAAGTAACAGCCTTTTGCTACGACTACCATGCCAGGTAAAATGGTGTATATTGATACGTGTGCTATTCATAGAGTCTCATATTTTATTGACTGCCGTTAGCAACTAAAAATTAGTAACTGTTGTGAGCATTTTCGGTGATTGCCTAAGCTACAGCATTCACCCTGAATCACTGTTGTTTCGAATCTACTATCAAGATTTTAACAATGCTGGCCATTGGTGGATAAGCGAAGCGCATCCACACCCTATTGCAGAGTAGTACGGTTTTAACGAGCCACTGAACTCCGAAACTTGAGTAATAACCTTATACTACAGGTAACTATTGTTAACTTTTTTGTCGTATCACCAGTCAAAAAAGCGATCCCCAACGATCGTTAGACCCGCTTATTGATTGGCTTACCCTTGAGTTCTCGTGGTAGCGAAAATTGAACATTTTCAGTTATACCTTCTATTTCTTGAACATCGCCGCCACTCAACGCCACTAGGCGATCTATCACTTGCGTGACCAATATATTCGGCGCAGATGCACCGGCCGTGACTCCAATGGTACTAACATTATGCAACCAGGACGTCTCAATATCATCCGCAGTATCAATCAGATAAGCAGGGATGCCCATGCGTTGCGCCAATTCACGCAACCGATTTGAATTAGAACTATTTTTAGACCCAACTACGAACATAAGTTCACATTTTGCCGCGATGTCTTTCACTGCATCCTGGCGATTCTGGGTGGCGTAACAAATATCGTCTTTTTTGGGTCCTTCAATACGCGGAAATCTTGCTCTCAACGCCGCGATTATCTCTACGGTATCGTCCACCGAAAGCGTCGTCTGAGTAACATAAGACAGTTTACTGGGGTCTTTTACGTCTAATCTTGCTACATCAGCGACCGTCTCTACTAGATACATTTGTGCGTCGCCTTGTCTGTAACGTCCGAGGGTACCCTCGACCTCCGGGTGACCTGCATGACCTATTAATATACATTCCCTTTTTTCCATTTGATGACGTACGACTTCAATATGTACCTTGGTTACCAACGGGCAGGTTGCGTCAAAGATGCGTAAATTACGCTCGACCGCCTCATCCTCAACCTCCTTGGATACGCCATGCGCAGAAAAGATAACTATAGATCTATCGGGTATTTCTGTTAATTCTTCGACAAAGATAGCGCCCTTATCCACTAAAGTTTTCACCACAAAACGATTATGTACTACTTCATGACGCACATAAACTGGAGAACCAAACAAATCGAGTGCACGTTCTACGATTTCTATGGCGCGGTTTACTCCGGCACAAAATCCTCTGGGGTTGGCTAGTAATATTTTCATAAACGGCTTTTTGTTTAGTAATAGGTTAAAGGTTAAAGGTTAAAACTCGTTTTTGGGTTGTTGACTGTCTTTCGTCAATTTCACCGAAAATATCTCGACCTCAAAATTAATCGCGCGCCCGGCTAGGGGATGGTTAAAATCTACATCGACGTGATCGCCATCCAGTTCACAAATCGTTCCCAATACAGGTTCGCCATTCGGTACGGTAAACTCGACCACCATGCCTGGCTCTATATTCATTTCCTGAGTAGAAAAGTCTTGCACTGACATGGCGTGGATGTTTTCTGAGTCATGTACACCAAAGGCGATACCCGCTTCGATCTCTAGGTCTTGCTTATCACCTGCATGTAGTCCAAAAATTGCTGCTTCCAATCCCGCACCTAGCATGCCGTCACCGATAGTAAATAAAAAGGGTTTAGGCTCATCAAAGCTCGATTCTACCTCTTCACCATCACGCAATGAAATTCGAAAATGCATACTGACTTCACAACCTGGACCGATGG
>JBGMRO010000171.1:0-7659 GCA_048061555.1 Thiohalomonadales bacterium
ATGCTGCGCTTTAAAAAATTCGTGCGCCTTTTGGCCATGGATGGCCTTATGCTGCGAATGCATGGATGCATTGGAGCAGCTGATCTAGGGAAAATATCCTCGTTTGTGGACGGACACTAGTTAGTGGAAATAGTATTAAAATTTAACTACATAGTCACTGAGGTAGTGGCATAGCCTTTTTACATTTATGCCACATCTACCGAGCGTGCATCCACGTCATTGTCATTATCGTTTTCATCGCCATCATTTTTTCCCTTACTATTCTCGCTTGAATCAATAAGAGTGATTTGCAATAAGTAAATTCGACGACTATCGGCACGCAATATTTTAAATTTGTATCTACCCACCGTCACGACCTCACCACGTTTCGGCATCCGACCGAATTCGTGAGTCAGCAGACCTCCGATTGTATCAAAATCGTTATCTTTAAATTTTTCACTAAAATATTGATTAAATTCGTCGATAGGCGTTATTGCCTTTGCCGTAAATCGTACTTCACTGTGCTTAACAATATAGATATCGTCTTCAATATCATGTTCATCGATAATATCACCAACGATTTGCTCTAAGACATCTTCTATGGTAACTAAACCTGCAATACCTCCATACTCATCAACCACGATAGCCATGTGATTCCGATTTGCTCTAAATTCATTTAAGAGAACATTCAGCCGTTTACTTTCCGGGACGAATATGGCCTGCCGTAAAAGATCTCTAATATCAAAATAGCGCTCTTCTTTTTTTCCGAAGTGCGCTAACAAGTCTTTAGCTAATAATATGCCGATAATCTCGTCGCGAGTGTCACCAATGACTGGAAAACGTGAATGCGCAGACTCTAATACCGTCGGTAAAAAATCGTCAGGATCGACATCATGCTTGATCACAACCATTTGCGATCGGGGAATCATAATATCCCGCACTTGCATGTTCGTCACGTCTAATACGCCTTCAATCATTGAAAGCGCATTACTATCTAATAAATTATTTTTCTGAGCATCACGCAATACCTGCACGAGTTGCTCATCGTCCTCAGGTTCAACAATAAAGGCTTGGCGTATTTTTTCAAGCCATGAAAATCGACGCCCACCGTCTTTATTGACAGTGGGCTCGGATCGGTCTTCGCTCATAGATTTTTTGTTTCTCCGTATGGATTTGAAATTTTTAAATATTTCATAATTTTTATTTCCAGTGACTCCATTTCTTCTGCTTGCTGATTCGAAAGGTGATCATAACCCAGTAAGTGCAACATGCCATGTACCACCATATGCGCCCAATGATCAATACAGGTCTTATTTTGTTGCTCACTTTCCTGACAAATCACCATTGCACAGATTACGATATCACCCACTAAGACATTCTCAACTTTCCCCTCCGGGTAAGGAGAAAACGGAAACGATAATACGTTCGTCGTTCCAATTTTTTTTCTGTAAGTTTCATTTAGCATGGTCATTTCATCACCATCGACCACACGAATAGTCACTTCAGTGTTTTTCCTCCAGTCTACGAATGCCAAAACTGCCACTATCCATGCTTCAAATTGTTGAAACATGGGTAACTGCAGATCGAATTGCGTAGACTCCGTACATGCTAGCTGTAAATCCACGACTACATTTTTCGGTGGTGCGGTCGGTGTTGACTGACTTACGGGCTGAGCTATTAACGGAGTTACTGACTGAGAAGCAATCGAGGCGCTAACTCGGGTTTCACCATGCGGTGTTAGCAATTTTTTTTCACTGGGCTTCATAGTCTGCATAGGCGGTCACAATTTTTTGCACTAGCGGGTGACGCACAACATCCTTGGCGTTAAAGAATGTAAAACTGATTCCTTCTATACCCTTTAATACGTCAATAACCTGGCGTAGCCCAGAGGTAGTACTTCGGGGCAAATCAATTTGAGTTATGTCTCCCGTAATCACCGCAGTTGATCCATATCCAATTCGCGTTAAAAACATTTTCATTTGTTCTTCAGTGGTATTTTGCGCTTCGTCCAGAATTATGAAGGAATCGTTTAAGGTGCGACCACGCATATAAGCGAGTGGTGCAACCTCAATAATATCCCGCTCTATAAATTTTTCCACCCGTTCATAACCTAACATTTCATATAGGGCATCATATAATGGCCGTAAATAGGGGTCCACTTTTTGTGCTAGATCACCGGGTAAAAATCCAAGCCGTTCTCCTGCTTCAACTGCGGGTCGCACTAATATTAAACGTCTGACCTGTTGTTTTTCTAGAGCCTCTACAGCACACGCAACCGCAAGATAAGTCTTACCCGTTCCTGCCGGCCCAACACCAAAATTAATGTCATGAGCAACAATACTAGCCAAGTATTCTTGCTGACGTGGACCGCGACCTTTGACAATGCCGCGCTTAGTAACGATGGTGACTAGCGGTTGCTTTTCTTTTTGAACCGGCCCAGATTTTTTACCAAGATTTTCAACTGAAGAAGACTGTAAATGCAGATGTATATGATTTTCGGTAAGTGTTTCACTAGCCGTTTCAACATACAATTCTTTTAATAATTCACCCGCAGAAAGTACTGAGTCACGCTCACCAATGACATTAAAAGTATAACCTCGATTATTAATCTCTACACCTAAGCGCTGTTCGATTTGTCGCAAATGGCGATCAAACTGTCCGCATAGGTTTGCTAACCTGGAATTATCAATAGGCGCTAAGGTAAAACTATTAAAATCTGATGCTGTAGTCAAAATGATATCCCAGAATTATGAGCGGCCAATAACACAGAGGGTAGATGCAACCGTCAGCTTATTATATCGAGTAAAGTTACCTTTGCGTGGCAGCATGAATATTCACAGTAGAATCGCGCTGCAGTAATATTGACTACGCATAACTAGGCACAGGGACTGGGGTATTCTGAACGGCAACGACTTCGCCTCTAAGACTATTAGCCAGGGTATCAATAATTTTTACATCAACAAAACTTCCAATTAAACGAGTATGTCCGGTGAAATTCACTACACGATTATTCTCTGTCCGACCCGCTAGCTCCGAATGACTTTTTTTCGAATACCCATTGACCAGTACTGAAAATGTTTCCCCCAGCATGTTCTTACTCACCTCTGCCGTTAATTCATTAATACGTTTTTGCAATACCGACAAACGTTGTTTTTTTATCTTTAAGGGGACATCATCGACCATATCAGCGGCAGGCGTTCCTGGACGATTGCTATATATAAAACTGTAAGAATGATCAAATCTAACTGACTCAATCAAATCCATCGTTTGCTGAAAGTCATTCTCAGTCTCGCCCGGATAACCGATAATAAAATCTGAAGAAATACTAATGCCAGGGCGGGCCTCACGCAGACGCTGAATCTTATCTCGATACTCTTGTGCGGTATGACCGCGTTTCATCATTGACAAAATTCGATCCGACCCAGATTGAACCGGTAAATGGATATGACTTGCAAGCTTAGTGACGGTTGCGAAGGCTTCGATAAGACTGGGGCCAAACTCCACGGGGTGCGATGTGGTAAAACGTATTCTTTCAATCCCATCCATCGCGGCGATATAATGAATCAGTAGTGCCAAATCCGCAATGTCGCCATCATGCATTAGGCCTCGGTAGGCATTCACATTTTGACCCAACAGTGTAATTTCTTTGACTGCTGGGTGCGCCATCTGAAACTGGGTAGATTTTTCGTGCTTAGAAAGGATCGGCTCAGACCGGACTTGCGTCAATTGAGATACTTCGTCGAGCACATCATCAAATGGTCGACTAATTTCTTCACCGCGGGTATAGGGTACAATGCAAAAACTACAATATTTACTGCAACCCTCCATTATAGAAACAAACGCTGTCGGTCCCTCTGCTCGAGGTTTCGGCAGGTTATCGAACTTTTCAATTTCGGGAAAACTGATATCGACTTGAGACGTGTGATGGCTAATAAATTTAGTCAACATTTGCGGTAGTCGGTGTAGTGTCTGCGGGCCAAACACCAAATCGACGCAGGCCGCCCGCGCGAGTATTGCGTCGCCCTCTTGGCTGGCCACGCACCCTCCCACGGCAATGATGATATGAGGGCGAGCTACTTTCAATTCACGCCACCGGCCTAGTAATGAAAATACCTTTTCTTGGGCCTTCTCTCTTACCGAACATGTGTTTAAAACAAGCACATCGGCCTCTTCTGGCATATCCGTCTGGATCAGCCCATGACTCTGCTCGAGCAATTCCGCCGTCTTGGCGGAATCGTATTCGTTCATTTGGCAACCGAAGGTTTTAATGTATAGCTTGTGTAGCATATTCCAGAAAATTTTAATCCAATATTTAGATCTTGATCAATCGGTTGAGCGCAAAAAAAGGCATATAAAGCATTCGGATCCTGCTTACGCCCCTTACCTACATCCCTATAGGCAAGATATTGATGCATGAAGCTTTATAAAAATCGCAAAATCACTTTATTAGTGATGAACGGATTTTTAGATTCGCTAGGTCTATATGAGAGCTTGCATGGACTTCCGTGATTCAACTGATGTGTTAAGTTTAAGAATAGCATAACCACCGTGGCATACCGAGATCAAATTTCATGCCTTTTTCCAGTCAGCGACTAAACTTAAGTTATTGTTTTTAAAGATAGTTAGTTCTTTTGTCATGAACAGGTCGCACAGTGTACATGATGGATCATGCAAACTCCATACATACGGGCATATTAGTGAGCAATTTTCGGCCAGTATTGTTTAATCGAGAAACCGGGGCTGTGGGGTTGGGTATGGCACTGATTACAAATTTTTTGCTTCGACCAAGCCTTGTTAGAAACGGCTGTCTTACCACCTGAAGTGACGTGGCTACGCGCCGCACCATGGCAGGATTCACATTGAACGCCCATTAAATCACCGGTAACGGCAAAATCGATAAAGCCCCCCTTTTTGTCAAAACCGACCGTGTGACATTGTAGGCAGGCGGGATCGTATGACTTGCCCACCAATTCCAGATCATCAAAGGCATCGGCATGGTCACTGGATTGCCAACGTGCATATTGCGATGCATGACAGGTCTCACACGCCTCTTCGCCGGCAAAAGGACTCTCTCCTGAGGCCTGTAATTTTTTCACTTCACTCAATCGCAAATAATCTTTTTTAACTGCTGCGTTATATTCAGCGTACCAAGCTAACATTCTCGGAGAATCTTCTGTACTTTCTGGCATGGCTAGCACCTCATGCTGCCATTTTAGTATTTTCCCCTGCTGGATTTGCAATTCTATTTTCGCGATGCGCATACCGCGTGAGCCTGGTTGTAGTATAATAGTGTTCGCAATTTTCTTGGGTTCGGAAAATTCCTCATAGGCCGATTCCATGATTACAATATCTATCCATTTTAACGGAAGCGTCGTCTGCAGTTGCTCAAAAGCCAACCCCGTACTAACTATGGTGTAGTGTTGCTTCGACTTCGCGCTTTGTACACGCTCACTTAAAAAATTCCGGTCGGTATTTACCAGCTTGTGATCGCCCTGCATCGAGCGCAAGGGCGAGGCCTTCGGGTCAAGCCAGGCAAAAAACTCGATAACCACAGATTCATCCTGCAACCGTCGAGTTATCTCAATAAATTTTCGAATACCATTTTTTTCCGGTTTAGCTTGCCAATTAGTCACTACCCAGGGTAACGCCTGCGCGCTAATATACTGCTCGCCATAGACAAGATCCGGCCACTGCACTGCTATCGCATCATAATTAAATGCCTTAAAACCTTGCAAAATAAAATCGGACTTAATACGATCGGCACTGCCTTCCGCCTTGATCAAACCGCCACTAGATATAGCGATCAGGTTCTTATTCTTTTTACGTAATTCATCTAGAAGCGTGACCCTGCGTTTAATCCCGCCGAGATCACCTTGCTCACTACAACCACAAGGCTCTAACTCACCATCTAAGTTTCCGGAATAGACCAAACTGAGCGTCGCTGCTTGCGTAACGACACTTGCGCCTAATAGCAGCAAAGCAATTATTGTTATTGTTTTAATGTCCATTTTTTTATAAGGTTAGTTTATGGATGGGCGTTATTTCGGCGTTATAAAAATTATACGAGGAATCAATTAAAGGGTATCCCGGCCCTTTGATACCAGTATTTCGCCTTGCCAATATCAACGGACACACCATACAAACCTTCTGAATACGCCTTGCCTGCCGCCTCTGCTGCCTTAGTCGAGCCATTCTTGGCCGCCATTATTACCCAGTCCATACCCAAATTTTCGTTTTTTTCACCACCACGGCCCGCAATAGTCATAAGACCGATCGATAACTGCGCCTTCACCTGCCCCTGTTTTGCGGCCTGAGTAAACCATTTCGCCGCTTGCCTGTCGCTTTGTGGTACGCCAACTCCATCAAGGTATAAACCGCCAATGTTTTCCTGAGCCTTGGAATCTCCTTGTTTTGCGGCAGCCAATAACCATCGAGCACCTTCTTTCGGGTCTCTCTCTACACCTAGACCAAATCTATACATAATGCCTAGACTGTTTTGCGCCCGAATATGTCCCTGCTCAGCGGCCTTTCGATACCACTTTAGTGCCGCAATATCATTTTTTTCAACACCTAAACCGTGTCGATACATAACCCCAATACGCCGCTGTGCCTCAATGACACCGGCGTCGGCTAAGGGTTTGAGTATATTCCACGCTTGATGGAAGTGCCGTTGCTCATAAGCGGCAAGCCCTCTTTGTAGATCATCCGCCAGGGAAGTTATCGACCAAAATAGGAACACTGCGCCAAATAAGCTGGCCCACCAGACGTTCCTTGACTGTAGTGGAAGTTTTGTTTTCATAGCTATTCTAAATAGTAAGTAATTTCCTCAACCAATACAACCAAAGCTTATAGCCAAAACTCACTTAAGAAGACTCTATGACAACGGGCGTAATTCTAGAATAATATGAGGGTCCCTGATATCTGGGAGGGGCTAATGCCAGCGCAGCTGTACGTGGAAATCCCCATACAGCGGCACTAGTTGCACGTATTAATATCGAGCACACCACTTAAGTGTTGGAAAATTGTGACTTATGGACTAATTAATAGCTACGGTGGCAGCTCTCGGCGAGGTGAGTACATTTATAATTTGATCCTCTAACTCTATACGATCTGCGAGGATTTCGCCTAATAATGACAAATCAGCGGCAAGTTTGCTAAAATCTTCACAGTGATCGCCACAATCATATTTGTCATTAAACTCTAATATAGATTGTGTATATTCTGCAATATTTGGGTAGACGTCACTGGCAAATTTAGCCACCGACTGACGTCTCTCCTTGTTTTCATCTATGTGTCTATATAACTGAAAATGGGCACTGGCGGTATAGTCGATGAGCGATTCACAAAAGGCCTGCAATAAAAGCTGGGTATCATGATCGGTATGTTTGAAAGGCTGCCTGGAAGCTAGCTCCGATAATTTTGCTAGTGTCGTAGTACGTGATTCCACAAGAATATGGATATCCTGATGAGACTGACTGCGTCGTTCTTGTACACCTTTATTTTTTGTTGTCATGATCACCTCTAACAAGAATGCATCGACTACCCATTAGGAACACCCTTTAGCAGTAGACAGCGGGTCAGTATAACCATCGAGCACTTTTTTGCGTCACTGTTATTGTACTTACTATACCCAAAGCGTTTTAGATTTAGGTGTTTAGAGTACGTCATATTCGTTTCCTG